>JAOAAK010000019.1 GCA_026418905.1 Bacteroidales bacterium
GAACTACCGTATTCCCATATATATTCAAAATTCCTCTCCCAATGTGCTGAACGATTACCAAGTACTTATTAAGTTTGCTTCCAATTCTCTTATCAGCTCAGGCAAAATGCAAGCTAATTGTGCAGACATCCGAATAACCGATGCAGATGGCTGTACCTTACTAAACTTTTGGATTGAAGGGGGATTAAACTCATCATCCACTTTTGTATGGACCAAAGTCCCTTCCATACCTGCTAATGGGGTAAAAATTATCTATCTTTATTATGGTAATCCATCAGCTTCGTCCGCTTCCATTGGCCAAAGCACGTTCCTCTTTTTCGATGATTTTCTAGGAACAACATTAGATCCCTCTCGTTGGATTACTACCGGTCATAGCGGTTACCTACCCATGTTTTACACGGTTAGTGGTGGTATACTTACCGAATGGTCAGATAATCAATGGCGTATACTTGCCGCTAATTATACTTCTGCTACCAATGAGCTCATTGCTGTGGAAGCTAAAATTTCAAAAAGTAATTCAAGTCGTTGGCATGTACATTACCTTGTTCAAGGATCAGATGCAAACAATGCAAGATTTGGTATAGTGGATGATGGTTATCCAGGATTAAATATAGGAATTCAAGTTAAATGTCCCAGTGGTTCTTATGAATTACCTTACGATCTCGGACCGATACTTAATGACGTATGGTATACGATGCGCATTTTACGCAAAAGTTCTATTCATTTCTATGCTGATGTACTCTCTAGTACTACCAGAGAAATCGTCAATTCTACCGCCTTTTTTGAGCATCAACGCACTTGCTGGTCTACTATACCGAATTGGAGATGGGTTAATTGGCAATCCAGTAATGTACAAGTAAAATATGACTGGATCTTCATCAGAAAATATCAAGACCCTGAACCAAACCTCATTGTGGGTAGCGAAGAAGTGTATAATCCCTCCCCATCTTTACGTAATTCTATTTTTGTACATCCTCAAACTGGTAACGTAGGTATTAACACCACCACCCCCGGCTTTTATACTTTATTCGTTGAAGGCCTTGCTTTCGCCAGAGGTGGATGGTTTTCTTCTGATGCCCGCCTCAAACATTTTATTCAACCTATCCAAGAATCCTACACCCAACGACTCCTTAAATTAACTCCCGTCCAATTCAAATGGAACCAAAACGCTTATCCGTCCAAACGTTTTCCCAGTGGTCAACACTTCGGTCTTCTCGCACAAGAAGTAGAAAAAATTTTCCCAGATCTGGTCATGCAAGACCCCATTAACGAAAAATCAGTAGCATACATCGAATTCATACCACTTCTTATTGCTGCCTATCAAAACATGCATAAAACCTTAGAATCTTATAAGCAAGACATTCAAAACTTACAAAGAGAAAACCAAATGCTCAAAGGCGAAATCAATAATTTAAAAACTAAACTCTCAAAACCCTAGTTTTAATTACATCTTATAGTAAATGACTCGTTAAAAACGTATTCTTCAAATGTGATAAATCCTTATTAACTTTCTAATCAATGTAACTGTTTTCATTGTAAACCATATATAATTTCAATTAAAATACGATTAAACGTATTTTGACTTGCTCGGCTTTTCCCCTTTTACCAACAAGATATTTTGCCTATAAACTTAACACGCGATTTACTCGTTATTTCCATTGCTCAACATACTAATCGCTTCACTCTTAAAATAAAATCCGTACGGTGTAAAAAAAATCTGATTTTCGACATACATATGTGTAAATTTGTAAAAACCTCAATTATGAGATTTTTATTTGTCATTTTTCTGTTCTATTTCATCATCGACAATTATGCTCAAAACGTCGGAATAGGTGATCATCCACTCATTCCTCATCCTTCTGCAGGACTTGAAATTAATTTTTCAGACAAAGGATTACTTATTCCTAGATTAACATCTGCCCAAAGAAATTCTATTTCAAATCCTGCCCATACTTTACTCATATGGAATGTTACTACACAATGTATTGATACTGGTTGCACAACAGGTTGGATACCAATATGGTGCCTAACATCCCCCCCCTTTTTTTAAATTCCATAGAAGGCCCTACATGTGTATCTCCTAACTCTAGCAATATCACATATAGTGTAAACGGAGTCGGTAATATAATGAACTACCATTGGACAGTTCCTGCTGGTATGACGATCGTGAATGGCCAAGGAAGTAATTTTATAATTGTTGATGTTGACAACAATCCAGTAAATGGAGAGATTTGCGTAACCGCTACAAATTCTTGTGGTGGGAATGCAACTACGTGTTTAAATGTTAATTTCATTCATCATGGTTCAGCTAGCTTTTATTATACGGGTACAGTTCAAACCTGGATAGTACCTCCATGTGTTACTAATGTGACCATCAAATGTTGGGGTGCTGGAGGTGGCGGAGGTGGCGGTGATTGCCCAAGTGGCAACGGTGGCTCAGGAGGTAAGGGAGGTGGTGGGGCTTATGCTTCGAGTTCTATAAACGTCACCCCCGGTGAAGTTCTGTATATCTATGTAGGGAGAGGTGGTAAGTCCGGAAGTTCTGCCATTCCATCTTGCAATAATGGGTTAGGAGGCTGGGGGTATGGCAAAGGAGGTAATGGTGGTAACAAAACACCTTGTGGTGGCTCAGGTGGAGGTGGAGGTGGATCTAGCACAGTAGTAAGAAGTGATTCAACTGTTCTAATTGCGGCAAGTGGAGGTGGTGGAGGTGGAGGAGCCGCATGTCCAAATGGTTGTAATTGTTCAAACCCAAATGCAAAAGGCGGAAATGGCGGAGGTGGTAATCAAAACGGCTTTTCCAGTTCTGGATCTGGAGGAATAGCTTCTTCTAATGTCAATAAAAACGGGGATCAGGGTGTCCATGCAAGTAGTAGCGGCTGTGACCAATGTATGAGCAATGCCGGAGGAGGAGGGGGTGGTGGTGGCTATACAAACGGTGGAGGCGGAGGTAATATTCTAAGCGGTGCTTGTTCCGGATCACCTAACGCCGGTGCAGGTGGTGGCGGTGGAGGTAATAGTCTAGGATCTACCATCATACCAGGCAACGGTAGCATCCCAGGAAACAATGGAGACCCAGACTTATGTGCCGGTTGTGCTGTAGGAGGAAATGGTGCAACTTTCGATAACAATTGTGGTACAAATGGTGGTAATGGATTTGTAAAAATTATTTGGTAGTAAATAACCCGATCAATACACATTCATAGCCAATAAAATCTTCCTTCATCTCAAGCAACTTTGAACTTTTTAAACTCACTTCATTGAAAAAAATTATCCATCATATCCTTACTCTCTAAGTGTACGTGATTTACTCAATCACAAAAAACTTCGGAAACTAGCATTTCATGCTAACGCAATATTCATACGATAATTCCTCGTTAATCAAATAACCACAGGTAATATTCTTACACTTAAATAGACAAAAAAGCATACCAAAATTTTAATGACTTAGGCTATATCAGAAAAATACATTCCCTGAAACGAGCGGTTAATCAATTCTTTAAGGCAAACGTACGATGGAGTTTCTAACATCGGATCCTTCTGAAGAATAAACTTTGCCATACGTTGTGCAAAAAATAAAATCTTTTCATCTCCAATAGGTTCAATGAATCGAAACGTATGTTGCCCACTCTGTCGTGTCCCCTCAATTTCACCCATCCCACGCATCTTGAGGTCTTCTTCTGCTATCTTAAAACCATCCATCGTAGAAAGAAAAACTTGAATCCTCTCCATTGCTTCTGAACCAACTTGGTCAGGCGTAATAAGTAAACAATATGATTTTTCACCACCACGTCCTATTCGCCCCCGCAACTGATGTAACTGAGCCAAACCAAATCTCTCTGCATGCTCAATAATCATCATTGTAGCATTCGATACATCTACCCCAACTTCAATGACAGTAGTCGACACCAGTATATGAATTTTCCCTTCACGGAATTGATTCATGATCGTATCTTTATCTTTTTGCTTCATCCTACCGTGAAGCATATCGACAACAATAGCAAATCGTGAAAATTCTCTCTTGATAGCTTCAAAACCTTCTTCAAGTGCTATAAGATCTAGTTTTTCGTTCTCTTCAATAAGTGGATAAACCACATAAGCTTGATGACCAGATAGCACCTCTCTTTTCATAAGATCCCACGCACGATAGCGAAAACTTTCCGTAAAATGCATAGTTTGTATAGGTTTTCTACCTGGGGGTAGTTCGTCGATCACACTGAGATCCAAATCACCATATAGGGTCATGGCTAACGTACGGGGAATAGGAGTTGCTGTCATTACAAGTACGTGAGGAGAATATGTTGTTTTTAATTGCAACTTAGCTCGCTGGACGACCCCAAATCTATGCTGTTCATCAATGATAACAAGTCCTAGCTTCTTAAAATTCACCACATCCTCGATCAAAGCATGAGTGCCAACAATAAAATCAATTTGACCTTCCTTTAGACCCTCAAGTAATAGCTTACGCTCTTTCTTAGGAGTCGAGCTTGTCAGAAGAGATACGTTGACAGGTAAGAGTTCCAAAAGCGATTTTATTCGTTCGTAATGTTGTTGAGCCAAAATCTCGGTGGGCACCATCATGGCAACCTGCCAGCCATTTCCAATGACAATCAGTGCAACAAGCAAAGCCACGATGGTCTTTCCACTGCCGACATCACCTTGAAGCAAACGATTCATTCTAAATCCACTTTTTAAATCAGTAAAAATTTCCTTGATAACTCGCTCCTGAGCCCTGGTAAGAGTAAAAGGAAGATGGTAACGATAAAACAAGTGAAAGAGTTTTCCAGCTTTATGAATGACTACTGAACTTGGCTGTTTCTTTCTCTCTCTCAATGAAATCTCATTTCTGAGCTGAATAGCAAGAGCTTCTTGAAACTTAAAGCGTTTAATGGCTCGTTCATATTGCTCCACACTCTCTGGAAAATGAACCCATTTGAAAGCATCAGGAAAAGACGGCAACTTAAGTCTTTTCAAAATATGAAAAGGCAAAACTTCTTCCATTTGCTCTGGCAACATGGATATCAGTTGCTGAATAATTCTCATTATAAAACGTGAGTCCATTCCCTGTTTTTTCATTCTCTCCGTCGTTCCATATAAAGGTTGAAATTTCCCTAAAATTGGTAAATGCTTGAATTGTTCCTCCGTTGAAATTTCAGGATGAGCTATGTAAGCTTCGTCACCAAATCGTGAAATGCGGCCAAAAAGATAATACGTTTCACCTATCCGATACTTATTAAGCACCCATTTGTAATTGCTGAACCAAACAATTTTTACAGAACCCGTATTATCGAAAAATATTGCTTCTAATCTTGATTTATTGTTCAAAGAATAAACTTCCCGAAAATCATAAAACTGACCTCTAACTTGAACGTAACCATTTTCATTTTTCAACGAACCAACTGGTAAAATCTTACTCCTATCAATATGTTTATAGGGAAAATACCAAAGTAAGTCTTCGACAGTTTTTAAGCCAAGTTCTTTAGCAAGCGTTTGTGCCCTTATAAGCCCAATTCCTTTTAACTTTTCTAAAGATTGCTTTAAAAAATCTTCTTTATTCTTATCAACTATCATCATCTATTTGTGAGGTGCAACATCCATTTTTCCACCCCACAAAATTAGATGCTTTTACATTACCTAAATATTTGAATGAGGTTATGAAAGTAATCAATTTAAAGGCAAAATAACCCTAAAAGTACTTCCTTGATCCGGTATACTTGCAACTTCGATTTTGCCTTGATAACTTTCTACAATTTTTTTAACAATAGAAAGTCCAAGTCCACTTCCTGTGATGTTTTGTGTTTTTTCATTTTTGATTCGAACAAATTCTTTAAAAAGTAGCTTTAACTCTTCTTCATCCATACCTATGCCCGTATCACTGACTTCAAATACGACTTCCTTTTCTTTGGACTTCAGAACAATGAAGACCTTTCCATGATCGATATTGTATTTAATGGCATTTGATATAAGATTGTTCATGATTATTTCTATGTCATTACGATCACAAAGAAAATTAAGATTCTCGGGAACATCCAATGAAAAAGTAATATCTTTTTGAATAGCCATAGGTACCATCGTATCTAAAACCCCTTTGAGAACATTGACCAAATCAAGCATTTGTAAGTTTTTCTTTCGTGGGCCCGATTCTATTCTTGTCAAATCGAGCAAATCCATAATAAGAGTTCTCATCCCTTTGATTCTTTCCATAGAACGATCGATCATCATCATGTAATCATGGATATTTTCACCAAGTTGTTTTTCTTTCATCATCCGTAAATAACCTTCAACAGCATTAAGAGGCGACTTGAGCTCATGCGACAAAATTGATAAAAACTGAAACCTATTTTCTTTCCCCTCATGATACATTTTACGAGTCATCCTCCTAAGATATAAGTTTTTGGTGATGTTCTCGACAGCTACCCTCAGTTCCAGCGGAGTAAATGGTTTAGGAATAAAATGATATGCTCCAAAAGACGTTGCCTTAATAGCTAGATCTAACGAAGCATAAGCTGTAATCATAATGACAGCAGCATCATAATTTTGATCTTTGACATAATGAAGTATTTCTACCCCCTCCATATCTGGAAGTTTATTGTCGAGCAAAACAATATCAATAGGTTGGGATTTAAGAATTTCGAAAGCTTCTTTGCCAGTACTCGCTTCTAGAATATCGTACATAAAATCTTCTTCCATAAAAGGATAACCTACCGAAAAATTTTTCAGGCTCCTTACAATTCCTGCTCTGATAGCGGGCTCGTCATCTACCACCAACAATTTTAGTCGATTGCTCATAACCTCAATAATTTGTTGACTTCACTCAATAATTGATCAGATCGTATGTTTTTATCAATAAATGCATCAGCTTTGATCCAGTCTTTGTCGGATGGATCTGTTAAATCGAACATCATTCCAGTCTCCGACGTAAGAGCACTGACAATGATCACTGGAACATTTGGATAGGTCTTTTTGATTTTATGACAAAGAATAAAACCACTGTCCTTCTTTTCCATCATTAAATCGACAATAGCAAGATCGGGACGAATTTCTTTTAATTTGTCTTCAGCCTCTTGTTGGGTGTTGGCTTCGACAACTTCGAATTCCTTTCTCTTTAGAATGTGAGACATCTGAAACAACAAGTCTTTGTCATCATCCACAATTAAAATAACTTTCTTTTTTGTTTCCATATGTTGACGTTTTAATTTAATCTTGGTAATGTGATAATAAACTCTGTAAAAGTTGCTCCTTTTGAGGGATCTGCATTTGAATTGATTTCAATTTTACCTTGGTGCATTTTAACAATACCATAAACAAGAGCCAATCCTAAACCAGTTCCTTTGCCTACCTCCTTGGTAGTAAAGAACGGCATAAATAATTTATCACGATTTTCCTCAGGTATACCTATGCCTTGATCTTTAATGTGAATCTTTACTTGATTTCCCACCTCCTCAACCAACACATGAATTTCTCCTCCATTAGGCATAGCATCAATAGCGTTCTTATAAAGATTGATGAAAACATCTAAAAATTGATCAGGATCTATCATCATCTCAGGATTTTGAAGCCTAGAATCTATTACAATGCTAACGTTCGATGGAATTATCAATTGCCTGGAAGTCTTCTCAAGCAACTGAATAACGTTTGTCAACTGATACTTAACCTTTTGTTTGCGCGCAAAATTAAGTAACCCGCTGACTATGTTCTTACATCTTTGAGCTTGTTCTGCAATAATTTGAATATCGTTTTTTACGGGATTTGTATCAGGAATTTCTTCGAGCAACAAATGACTGTTCATCATAATGATTCCAAGGGGATTGTTGAGTTCATGAGCTATGCCAGCAGAAATTTGCCCCAGTATGGCAAGCTTTTCGGAATGTTTTAAAGCAAGGCGGGCATTTCGTAATTTCTCATTGGTTTCATGGAGTTCTCTGAAAGATTTATGCAATTTTTCAAGCGCATAAGGCAAACACATCTCTAGATCGGCAAATCCATTAATAACAGCTATAGCATGATCATGACATGTGTCGTAGCCACATGCTCCACAATTTAACTGATCGGAAGGATGGTTTTTTCCCATCATAAGCAAAACCTGGCTTATTTCACTCTGTGAAGGTTCACGCAATCGCCGATCCATAGGATGAAATTGCTGTTTAAAATCTATTTCATTCAATGCCTTTGTTTTATTTTCATGCCATTTTTCCAAAGAAATATTCTTAATCTTTTGTTGAACGTATTGTTGGATATGTATTTGTTTAACATATTCATTATTTTTTTCGCTCATACCGGGTCCCAACATACAACCTTCACAGCATAAAAGTTCCAAATGATGTCCTTCTAATTTTCCTTCGGAAAATGCCCTAATAGCTTCCTTGAAAGCTTTTCTTCCCGACGAAACAATGACTTTTCTCTCCACACGATGTTCCTCAGGGTACATTGCAGTAGAAAGTCCTCTAATTAGCGGAAAAATGGCACCATAAGCTCCAATTGGTTCATCAAACTGACTAGCTTCAAGTCCTTCGGGTGTAACATTGTATTTTTCAAAAAAAGATCTTACTTCCTTAAATGTGAGAGCCCCATCTAGCTCGTCAGACTCAGCCTTTTTGGCAATACAAGGTCCAATAAAAACAAGTTTGAGTCCTTCATCGGCATGCCATTTTCTTATAACCCTTGACATAGCTACGACAGGCGAAACAACAGGAGCCAAATGGGAAACCAATTGCGGATAATACTGCTCAATATAAAAGACCACAGCAGGACAATCTGAAGAGATCCATGTTTGATTTCCTTCTTCTTGTAATTTTCTATATGCCTCAGCTACTAGATCTGCTCCAAATGCAACTTCAAAAACATATTTGAATCCGAGTTTTCTTAACATGGATGGCAGCAACATTAGATTTGGTAAATCTGTAAATTCTGCTGAAAAGCTAGGGGCAACCAATGCAGCTACTTGTACTTCAGGATCTAGTAGCATTTCTTCCACATGCCGAGTCAAGTCAACAAGCATCTTAGCTCCTTGGCTACAAACCGCAAGACAATTTCCACAACCAATGCATCTCTCGCTCACCACTTCAGCTTGTCCGTTGATGATCCGAATAGCTTTGGCAGGACATTCTCGAACACAGGTATAACATACCCTACATCTATCTCTTACCGTAAATACCAGTTGATGTACATTGGCATGCCCCATAGCTAATAAAATTTAATGATGTTGATTCTTTCGATCGATATAATGCGTATGTAATAAACGGTGACTTTTTTCTCCGTTAATCTCCCCTAAAAATTCTTGATAAATCTGTACGATTTCAGGGTTTTGATAAGGGAATTTAAGTGTTTCTTTCATATCAACTTCATACAAGGCTTTCATTCTTGCTATGAGATCTTCTTCTGAAGTCCCTATATGCTGTCCTCCGCCATTAATACAGCCCAATGGACAAGACATGATTTCAATAAAATGAAAAGAGGATTGACCCTGACGAATTTCTTCCAGTACTTTTTTTGCCTCCGAAAGCGAATGAACTACAGCAACTAAAAGTTCTAATCCATTGATAGAAAAACGATATTCTTTTCTTCTATTTGTCCCTCTCAGAGGTTCAAGGTGAAAATGCACCAAGTCTTCTCTTGTGAGCAAATAATAAGCTGTTCTTAACGCCGATTCCATAACTCCTCCGGTTGTACCGAAAAGTTTCCCAGCCGAACTTCGCTTCCCACCTAGAGAATCGGGCAACTCTGGATCAATACCCGAAATTTCTACATCAAACATCCGAATAAGCGACATAAGTTCGCGCGTAGTCAAGACAATGTCTACATCTGTTATTCCATTTTGAACCATTTCTTCTCTTTTAGCTTCAAACTTTTTAGCTATACATGGCATGATAGAAACCATACATATTTTCTCTGGTGAAATATTCATTTTTTCAGCCCAGTATGTTTTTATTATAGATCCCATCATTTGTTGAGGAGACTTACATGACGAAAGATGAGGTATGAATTCCGGATAAAAAGTTTCGACAAATTTCACCCATGCAGGACAACAACTCGTAAACATCGGAAGTTTATCCCCATTCTGTAGTCGAGTAATGAGTTCTTGAGCTTCTTCCAAAGAAGTCAAATCTGCCGCAAACGAGGTATCAAAAACATAATTAAAACCTATCTTACGAAGAATAGCATTCAATAAGTTTGAATAATCCTTACCTTTTGAAAGATTTAATTCCTCGGCTAAAGATACTGGTACAGCGGGTGCATATTGCACAACCACAATCTTCTCTGGATCACGTAAAGCAGCAACAACTTTAGAAAGTTCTTGATTTTCACTTAGCGCACCAGTAGGACACTGCAAAATGCACTGACCACAGTGAACACAAGTTGAAATATTTACGGAGTCTAAAAAAGCAGTTGATACTTGCGAAGAATTACCTCGAAAGGCAAAATCTATACAAGCAACACCCATGATCTCCTCACAAACCCTAACACACCGACCACAAAGAATGCATTTTGCAGGATCGCGTACGATCGAAGGACTTGATCTGTCGATGTGAATATTTCTCACATGATGCAGTAAATTTCTTGTCGTAATATTATGCTTATATGCAAGAGCTTGTAATTCACAGTTTCTGTTCCTAATGCAATAGAGACAATCATCTGGATGACTTGCTAATAATAACTCCAAAATAACTTTTCTGGCATTTACAACTCGCGAAGAATGAGTTTGAATCTTCATGCCTTCCGTAACTGGAGTTGAACAGGCAGGGACGAGTTTTCCGGTAACCATATCCTCCACCACACACATCCTGCACGAACCAGTAGGTAACATGTTTTTAAGATAACATAAAGTAGGAATTTCAACATGAGTTCTCCTGGCTGCATCTAAAATGGTTTCCCCTTTTTCAACATCTACTTTTCTGTTGTTTATTTCAATAGAAAATCTCATATCCAATTTTTTTTAATTCACTTCAATGGCTTTAAACTGGCAAATTTCATAACACGTACCACAACCAATGCACTTATCCTGAACAATGAAATGCGGTGTCTTTTTAGAGCCAACAATGGCATTTAATGGACATTTTTTAGTACAAAGAGTACATCCTGTGCATTTATCCACATTAATAACATAGGTTTTCAAATTCTTACACACTCCAGCAGGACAAGATCTTTCATACACATGAGCTTCATATTCATCTTTAAACCATCTTAAAGTACTGAGAACAGGGTTAGGAGCAGTTTGGCCAAGACCACATAATGAGGTTTCTTTAATAACCTTCGACAATCTTTCCATTTGAGTCACCGCCTTGAACCTTTCAAGCGCATCTAAATTGTTCTGGGCAGGTTTTGTTGAGATTCGTTCCAAAATATCCCACAAACGGTATGTTCCTTCCCTACAGGGTATACATTTTCCGCAACTTTCCCTTTTAATAAAATCCATGAAAAATTTTGCTAAATCAACCATGCATGTTTCTTCGTCCATAACCACAAATCCCCCCGACCCCATCATAGCACCAAGCTCAATAAGTGATTCGTAATCTACAGGTGTATCCAGGTATTTTTCAGGAATACACCCCCCAGAAGGGCCTCCTATTTGGACAGCCTTGAATTTTTTTCCTTCTTTGATGCCACCTGCAATATCAAAAACTATCTCTCTAATAGTCGTTCCCATAGGTATTTCGACAAGACCTGTATATTTAATCTTACCTGATAAAGCAAAAACCTTAGTCCCCTTGCTTTTTTCTGTTCCCATCGACGAAAACCATGTTGCACCTTTTTCGATAATAGCTGGGACATTGGCATAAGTTTCAACGTTGTTGATCACTGTTGGGCCTGTCTCTTATACACATCT
>JAOAAK010000020.1 GCA_026418905.1 Bacteroidales bacterium
TACAATCCGAAAAAAATGAATCATCGTATTGACCAACCCTCCTTTGCAACAAAATAAACGACTGCGCCTTCTGACGAAAAAAATGAATCAAATTTTCAATCCCAAATTCGTTGGTCAGTTCCTCAACAATCGATTTGTCCACCATGGATATATTTTTATATGGAGGAAAATCATGCCATGGAGTTTTAAAGATTCTTGTCAGACTTCACTGAAAGGAATGCTAGTTTCACTTTCCATTTCACTAGCACTTGCCTTGTTACGAGCTTTTTGCTTGTTTTTAATAGCCACAATGATTTCTGGTGCTGATTTCGGTAATCGTGTTTTTTCTTTTTCGAGGTAATGATCTCCCAGCTCATTTCGTAAAACATTGATTTCGTCAACGATTTTCTGGAAATTACTATTGTCGTTGTTCAGGTTGGCTATACGCCGCAGCGTATATTGCGACAAGGTACCATAGTCGATTATATCTTCACGCAACATTCGTAAAAAAGGCTTGATGGGCAATAGTTCAGGTTTGTTCGAGCGTATCCAATAATCGAGTTTATTGAGTGCGATTTTTTCAACACTTTGTTCTGAGATCGAAGACTCGACTTTTGGTTCAAATTTTTTTATCATTTCGTATTGTTGCCAAAAATCATTATCCAGAGGCAGCGCTTCAGTATCGGGTTGGCATTCTATTTCATCGAGCACTGTTTCGAGCGATACCTCCTGAATATCCACACCGTTATTGGTGGGCTGCAACATGCGGATATACAAACGGTTTTTTTTGAAAACTAAAATCAAATTGTCGTGTTCCGATGGTTTCACAACTTTTATACGGTTGGGTAAATTGGCCAATCGATCCACTATATCGGGGTATTTGTTTTTGTACTCGTTGAAGCGGTTAAGAACTTTAGTGTAAAAGCTTTCTTCCTCTGCTTTGTCGGGGTTTTGCATAATTTTACCATACAGTCCGGCGGGCGATGGTTCTTCATCAATATCGAAAATTTTAGCGTCTTCGCCCAAGGTATTATGAATCATAAACATCTTGTTCTGGGCAATCTCGCGCGATTTTACTAATTCTGCACCCTTCTCGGTAGGGAAAAAATTCACGATATATAACCGCTCGAAAACCTTTTTACTGATGCGATTGATACGTCCCAAACGTTGAATTACTCTTACGGGATTCCAAGGAATATCATAGTTGATGATCATTCCTGCTCGGTTGAGATTAAACCCTTCGCTCAATTTATCGGTACAGAGCAAAATATCGTAATTGTCGGTCTGATGAGGATGGGCTGCATCAAAATTTTTTACAATAGCTTCGTACTTCTCTTGTGTAAGATTACCTCTCACTACCAACGTGCGTTGCTCTAAACGAGGATCAGCTTTTTTGATATACTGATAGAGATAATCGACCGTATCGGCATACTCCGAAAAAATAATAATTTTTCTCTTGGGTTTTTCCATTCGAGCAGAATCTCCAAATCTTTCATTGAGGTGTTTTATCAAGCAAGCAGCTTTAGGATCCTGAGTCAAAAGCTCATACTTGTTTAAGCGTTCTAGGATTTCGTCGAAAAGCTTAAGGTCGGAGTGAATATCTTCAATAAATTTAACTTTTTCAGCAAAGGATCCGATTTTGTATCGCTTATGTTTTTTGGGATAAACACCATTGCGAATTTGGGCTTCATATTCGTTAAGTTTTTCTTCGATTTCATCCTCATCGGAAAGTTTTATGATATCTTCGAGCAGGGTGCGATCGAGAATATATTCACCATCAAGCGGATTGTCTTTGCCGGTTTTTTTTATAAAATCGAGAACCGTTTGAGTGATTCGTCGGAAATTGCGTATAGTTTTTTCGAATGCACCAAACGAACTTTCGAAACGTTTGACAATCAAACGTCTCATGAGGTTATAGAGGTTTAACTGCTGGACAAATTCGCGGGTCTTCTGGGAATCTTTTTCTTTGATGGAGGAAACTCCCACTTCGTATTCGTAAGGGCGATAGATGGCACCCGTAAATCGTCCTCCTTCGGCGGGGTCAGCAAAGTACGAGCTTATGATTTCATCATAAAACGCCGACTGCTGAGGGGTAAGTTCGTAGAACCATTCAATAGGATCGTCGACAATCGAAAGTTCTTTCACTTCATTGCTATAGTCGGGGTTTTTCTGCAAATCAAGCCGATTACGACGTATCGTAATAGGTTCAATAACATTGCGAATTTTTTTAGCTAATTGTCGGGTTCTTCTTGTCACCTTCGATAAATTAATAGTTTCTTCTTTGAAAAGCTTTTTATAGTATTCTCGAGCTTTAGATTTTTTTGTAGAATCTTTCGACTGCCAGTTTTTTCGGATATAAGCAAGCATGTCAAATTCGTTGCTAAAGCTTCGAAACTCATCGATTATATTGCTATCAAGTGTAATCGACGACTTTCGAGGCACAATAAACAGGTTGAGCAAAGCAAGAATATCGTCGGGGCTGTTGTTGAAAGGGGTTGCAGTAAGCAAAATAACTATGCGCCCACGACATATGTTCTTGAGAAGCTCATATCCCTGAGTATCGGGGTTGCGAAAACGATGAGCTTCGTCGACAATGATTACTTCAAAATCATTGTGTTCCTTGATATACTGAAACGTTTCTTCGAGCTTTCCTATCGACCTTACCTCCCAGTCGTGAAGTTCAAACTGATCGAGATACTTATTCCAACCCTCAGTTTTATTATCGTCACCTATCAAACCTGGAGGACATATGACCATGCCACGTTTTTTTAAAGCCTTGGCAATGGCACAGGCTATAATGGTCTTTCCAAGCCCTACTACATCGGCCACAATTACCCCATGATGCTTTTCAATGATCGATAAACCCATTCTGATAGCATCGAGTTGATATCGATAGCTTTTGTAGCCTATTTTTTCAAGAAACTGCGGAATATAAGTACCTATGTCTTTATGCTCATACGATTCAAGATACGATTTAAGTACCAACAGATAAGCCTCGAAAGGAGAGATTTTTTTAACATGCGTTTGATGTTCAACGATTTCAATGAGGCGTTTTTTAACATCCTCCCTTTCGGTTATTATTACTGCTTGTTCCCAAAGTTTATCAAAATATCGCTCGGCATCGTCGAATCCATAATCTGAAATTTCAACATTAAACTCGTTTTGTTTGGAAAGACCGGCTTGTGTTAAATTGCTGCTACCGGTAATGAATAAGCTTTTCGTAATTTTTTGTTGGTCGTCCAAATTAAAAAGATAAAGCTTGGCATGATTGGGCTCAAAAGTTTTCCGGATTTCGATTCTACCTTCAGCAATAAGTTGCAAGAAAAATCCAACCTGTTCGTAAAAGTCTTTGTTGTCGAAATCATCACTATTTAAAGCCCGCCGAACAGATCGATATAAAGATTCGATTTTTTCCTCATCACTTAGGTATTCATTGTTAGCATATTCGAGCAACCGGCCGTTCACCTGATCTACATCAAGACCCACGAGAATTTTAAGTTTGACATCCTTTTTATCCTGTAGCGCTTGCATGAGCTCTCGTAAACCCGAAAAATAGAAAAAACCAACAAGAAATTTCAACTCACGGCTAAACGCTATAATTTCAGTAATTCTTTTTTTCAGTTCTCGAGTTGGATTGTTGGTAATAAAATTCGACATGGATATTAGATGTTTATTTTTATTCAAAAATAAAAATTTATTTTTACAGCAGACCAATTTTACCAACTAATTACCTATTGTATTTCTATATCCTTGCCCGAGTTTTCCGTGGCATGGAGACCAGTTCCACCCCCCTTTATTATACTCCAATATCTTTGCCGTAGCTTTTGCTAACAAAGATGCTAGCCTCCTCCACATATATTACACATTGGACATACTTCAGCGTTTTTTTCATTTTCATAAAAACACCAACATGATTTTTTGCATTGAAATTGAACTTTACCCTTTTCTTAACAAATTTCTTCTTTGGCAAACTTCATTGAGTTATTTTGCTCCGCATAACAGAAAATTCACTACGGAACGGTTACATTCATGGCTAATGAATCTTTATGTAAATCTTTCTTACGATGCAACATTTAACATTGAGTGCCTACACTGATTGTATTTGAGGGTAGTGATTAAGATTTTTTAATGATTTCTTTACAGTCATTACAGAAAAAAGAGTTAATTTTGAAAAAAAAGATGAAACAGATCTGTTTTTTTGCTTTTGTAAGTTTATTTTGCATATCGTTTTTTTCACAACAACAAACTTTAGCCAGTTGGTACTTTGATGGATTGCCAGCTTCTCCTAACACGCCAGTAGTGATAGCAGCCGAAGGTGGCATTCAGCAGGGGGTCGCTACCATCTATCTCAATGGAACTCAAGGGTCAAGTAGTTGGGTTCAAGCTACAGAACTCAATTCATTCAGTGGAACGACCCTCAACGATGACCGTCCTACCCCCAATGCCAGTCAAGCTCTTGCTCTTGTGGGTAACTCTGCCAACGGAAAAAGTTTTGTCATTGTTTTTTCTACAACTGGCAAGAATAATATTCAATTGAGCTATGTGGTGCGTGCAACTTCGACAGGCTTTTCTTCTCATCTTTTTGAATACAGCGTAGATGGGATTAACTTCATTTCAATAGGAACTATAACCATTACTCGTGATGGGACATTCCGCTTGTATTCTCTCGATTTCTCTTCTATAACAGCCATGAACAATCAGCCTACTGTTTATTTAAGAGTTACTGTTAATGGTGCAACATCAGCAAGTGGAAATAACCGCCTCGACAATATTCTGATTAAGGGTACACCTATAGGAGGTGGATCCATAGATACCATACCACCTCTTGCCTTGAATGCGTGGGTGGTCACACCTCGACGTGTAAAGGTATCTTTCAATGAAGCCATAGCCGATACAGCTGCTACAAACCCATCGCACTATCAAGGAGTAGGTAGCATGGATTCGATTAAACTCAATACGAGTAAAGATACTGCTACTTTATTTCTAACTCAACCCCTGGCCAATGCTACTCCTTACATCCTCCATATTTCCAACTTACGCGATATTTCCAACAATGTGATGGACAGTATATTCACATTTACCCTATTCTACGATACGTTGCCTCCTCAACTTGTGATTACAGAAATCATGTACAATCCTCCAGAAAGCGGAATAGATAGCCTCGAATTCATTGAGATCTATAATAATGGCCCTCAGACTATTGACCTAAAAGGCTTTACGTTACGCTACGGTTCAATAAATTATGTGTTTCCCAATCATATTTTATTATCATCTGGAAGCTTTTTCCTAATAGCTCCCCAGGCTGCAAAAGCATCCAATTTTTATGGAATGACATTTTATCAGGGTCCTACAAATGGAATTAGTAATTCCGGAACAACCATCAAAATTTTAACTCCTAGTGGTCAGTTCGTTGACTCAGTTAGATACCTACCCAATGCACCATGGCCAACAGCTGCCAATGGTCAAGGTTACAGTTTATCGTTATGCAATCCAAATCTCGATAACAACAACCCTGCTAACTGGGGACTTGGAACAAACGCCTTTGGTGTTGTTAATGGATATACAGTCTACGCTGACCCAGGTCAACTCTGTACGACCCCGCCCGACAATACACCACCTACGCCTATCAATGCATGGGCCACGAACTTTACTACAGTAAAAGTATCGTACAACGAGCCCATCGACCCAGTAACGGGTACCAATCCCGCCAACTATACTGGCCTTGGCACCATTTCTAATATTGTTTTAAATTCATCCAAAGATACTGCCACTCTTCAATTGTCATCACCTTTACAAAATGCTACCATGTATACATTAACTATCAACAACATCAAAGACTTGAACAACAACCAGATGACTCAACCCGTACAATTTATCATTTACCTTGATACCAACAACCTCATTCCTAATATCGTTATTACAGAAATTATGTACAATCCACCCGAAAGTGGTATAGATAGCCTAGAATTTATAGAATTCTACAACAACGGTAATGGGGTTGTAAATTTGAAGAATTTTACCATCAAACATGGGTCGGCAGTTCACACCATTACCCAAAATTATTTCCTTCAACCTCATCAATACTTTCTCTATGCTCCGAAAGCTTCAGCAGCTTCCAATTTTTATGGTCTCAATTTCTATCAAGGTGCTACCACAGGACTAAGTAATTCTGGTTCTACCATCAAAATATTTGATGCTCAGAATAACTTATTAGATTCAGTCAGGTATCAGCCTTCAAGTCCTTGGCCTACCCAAGCCAATGGTGGTGGTTACTCATTATCTCTATGCGATCCAAATAGCGATAACAATGATCCAAGTTCCTGGACATTAGGTCATCAAGCTTTTGGAGTTGTCAATGGTGTAACAGTATATGCTGATCCTGGGCAAGGTTGCCCTTCTCCCATAGATACCGTACCACCAGTACCAATTTCTGCTCAAGCCGTCAATGCTACAACCATTAAAGTTACTTTCAACGAACCTGTGGAAACCATATCAGCAACCACAGCTTCAAATTATTCTGGTGTTGGTGCCATTACGAACGTAACTCTTGATGCTTCGCAAACTGTTGCTACTCTTGCCCTCTTAACACCACTTACACCTAATGTCGTATATTACCTTACCGTGCAAAACATATCTGATCTCGCATATAATATCATGCCTCAACCCTATATTCTGCAACTGATCTATGATACCTCAACAACTACCAAAAAACTTGTCATTACAGAAATTATGTATAATCCCCCTGAAAGTGGTGTAGATAGTTTAGAATTCATTGAAATTTATAACAACGACAACGCTAGCGTAGATCTGATCAATTACGTCCTTAAATATGGGGGAGCTCAATATACTTTTAGTCAGTCTACAGTCATACAACCCCAAGGATTTGTCATTCTCGCTCCACGTAAAACTGCTGTAAACAGTTTTTATAACGTTAATTCTATACAAATTTCTAATACAGGATTGAGTAATAGCGGTACGTTCATTGTCCTGAAAGACAACCAAGGAAGAACTGTTGACTCTGTCTATTACCTACCTTCTTCACCTTGGCCTACACAAGCCAACGGCCTTGGAAGATCACTGACACTTTGCGATCCTAATGCTGACAATACTTTACCTTCAAACTGGTATGTTTCTAACCAATGGATTGGAGAAATAAATGGTTACGGGGTTTACGCTGATCCCAACTCCTTGTGCATTTTACAAAATATTGAAGAAAAAGACAATGTCAACATCGTTGTATATCCTAACCCATTCTCCGATAGAATTAAATTAATAAGTGCTGATCCTGTATATTCTATACGAATCATATCAATTACAGGAAAAATAGTATTCGAAGAAACATCACCTTCTCATACAAACTCATTCGATATTTCTGTGGAGCATCTTTCTCGAGGCGTCTACATCGTTAGTGTTTACACTACTCGAGGCTCAAAACATTTCTCATTGATAAAACAATAAAAAACGAACGATTTCATCTTGAAGGTTACCCTTGCGGTAACCTTTTTTTGTAATATTTCATTAATCTTAAATTATTCTAAATAAGTTTTGTATATTTACCTCGAAAAAATCGAGTTATGGTATTATCGCAAGATGAAGTCATACAGTTGTTTTCAAATTTTCTACAACAGAAAGGACTTAGGAAAACAAGTGAACGATATATCATTGTAAAGGAAATATACAATTTGCGACGTCATTTTGATGTGGATACTCTGTTCATCTATTTAAAGAATAAAAAAATTCATATCAGTAAAGCTACTCTGTACAGCACACTCGACCTTCTCGTCGAAGCTGGGTTAGTAGTTAAACATCAGTTTGGTGAAGCATGCGCACAATATGAGCCAAGTTTTAGATTTGATATGCATGATCATGCTATTTGTATTCGTTGTAAGCAAATTATTGAATTCTCTTTTCCCGACCTGGATGCAATCAAAGAAAAATTTTCTCAACAACATAATTTCATCATAACCAGCTATTCTTTTATTCTATATGGTATTTGTAGTTCATGCAAAGTAAAAGACAAGTAAAGACCGATTTTATTATTTATCCGAAAAACATATTAATTTTGTGAATAAACCAACTAGATGAAATTAGATGTTGTTTTAGGCCTTCAATGGGGCGACGAAGGGAAGGGAAAAATTGTGGATGCTTTGGCACCTGAATACGATATCATTGCACGTTTTCAAGGAGGACCCAACGCAGGTCATACCATTAGTTTTAATAACAATAAATATATTTTGCACATCATACCTAGTGGAATATTTCATGAGAATATTATCAATGTAATTGGCAATGGTACAGTTATTGATCCCGTTTTATTCTCATTTGAGTATGAAATGTTAAAAAAGGTTGGGCTTTTTCCTGAGAATAATCTTCTCATAAGCAATAAAGCTCACCTTATTACTCCTACTCACAAGCTTTTAGATTACTACCAAGAAAAAAAGAGAGGTGATAATAAGATTGGAAGTACCCTTAAAGGGATAGGACCCTCCTATGGTGACAAATACTCTCGAAAAGGGCTACGCGTTGAAAGTATTTTTCATTCTTCATTTTTTGAACATTACAAAACCTTACGTAATCATCATCTCGAAAGCTTAAGAGAAATAGATATTAATGAAGTTAAACTGGAAGGATATTCTTTTCAGGAATACGAAGAAAAATGGTTTCTTTCTATCGAACTTCTAAAAAAATTCAACATCGTTTCCACTGAAATTTATTTAAACAAAGCAATCGATGAGAAAAAGAGAATTCTTGCTGAAGGAGCTCAAGGAACATTGTTGGACATTGACTTTGGTTCCTACCCCTATGTAACTTCCTCCCATACCACCATCGGAGGAGTCATAAGTGGTCTTGGAGTGCCTCCTCAACGAATTGGGCGAGTTTTTGGTGTTTTTAAAGCATATTGCACACGTGTTGGAAATGGGCCATTTCCAACCGAAATCAACTCTGAAGTAGGCAATATGCTTCGTGATTTAGGGCATGAGTACGGTTCTACCACCGGTAGGCCCCGACGAGTAGGCTGGCTCGACCTCCCTGCCCTTCGCTATGCTATCATGATAAATGGTGTAACTGATCTCATTATGACTAAAGCCGATGTCCTTGCTGATTTGGATTCGATCAAAATTTGCTATGCTTATCAAGTAAACAACAAAAGTTATACTCATCCCGTTTCAGGAAATTTTAATCATGTTATTCCTCTGTACCGTACATTTTCTTCCTGGGATCATGACTTAGTCAACATCAAACAATTTGATGATCTATCCCCAAATCTTCATGAATTTATTCGTTATATCGAATCACAAATTGAAACATCCATTTCAGCCATTTCCCTTGGACCTGATCGTGAACAATTGATAAAGAAAAACATATGAAAAAAACAGGTTTTCTTTTTTTATTTATAAGTTTTTTTGTTGTTATTTACGGACAGAATTTTAAAGAAACTTCGCAAGTACCCGTTGTGGTTAGTTCTAAGTTGGATAACCTTTATCCACAACACGAGCAGGCTAAATGGTATACCGACGGTTCTCAGTACATGGCTAAATTCACCTTGAATGGCTTATCAACGCGTGTTTATATCATGGAGTCAGGACGATGGGTAGAAACCCAACAGGATTATTTCATCGAAAATTGCCCCAGGAACATGCAAAAACACATCTCACAAGAATTTGCCGGATACAATGTGAAATCAATTACTAGGGTAGACAACAAAGACAAATCTGAATTTCGCGTTGAACTAGAACAAAATAATATCATCATTACCGCTACCTACGACGCTTCTGGCAAATATGTGGAACAAAAGTCTTCCCAAAACCAATCCCAGGACCTTACATCTCAAGGTGGTAATACACAAAAAGAAAAAAAATTACCCGTACATCCTAAAGAACTTCCGAGCAACATTACGTCGTACATTATGAAAAATTATCCAGGTTATTCTATCAAAGAATGCTACATCCTTAATGATGAAACATATCGTAATGCATATCACGTTATTCTATCAAACTCTGCTGGAGATATGCAAAAACTCTGGTTCGACTTTCAAGGAATTTTAATAAAAGTTGAAAGCAAAGAAGTTCTCACTAGTCAAAATGAGCAAAAACAAGCTAAGAATGAGAAAAAATCTGATAAAAAGACAGCTAAACAACGTGTTCCTATCCCTGAAAGCAAGGTTCCAACAGCTGCATTAGATTATTTCAACAAGAAAGCTAAAAAATCTGAAAACGTTCGTTGGGATACCATTAATAAAGAATATGTGGTTTCTTATGTCGATCCTGTAAAAAACAATGAATGCCGCATGCATTTTGACCAAAAAGGAAATTTTCTCAAACAAGTGACCCTCATACCACCAAAAAGCCTTGCCCCTCAAATTGTATCTTATATTCAAAAAAATTATCCTGGTCTTGATTTGCACGAAGCTCAAAATGTCGTCACAGCCGATAAGAAAAAATATATTCTTGTTCTCATTTACAGTCCCACATGGATCAATGATCCGATGGTTTATCATGAATTATATTTTTCGGGAAATGGTAAACTCGAAAATGAAATTCTTGCTGATTACATCGACGAAAATGATGAATATTTTAACAAATTGAAACAAGAAAAAGAAACCTATTTTATTGAATACTTAGATCAAGATAATCCGGATATAAGTGATCCAAATCTTATTGATGGTCAGCCAGTTTATCTCAAAGATCTTCCCTCTATCATCATTAACCATCTTAAAACAAATTATCCCGATTACTCCTTCAAAGAAGGTATTATCATTACCGAAAATAATCAGCTCATTTATAGTTTGATAATTAAGAAACAAGGATATAAGGAAAGAAAAAGGGTTTTCTACGACATAAAAGGTAAATTTGTTCGAGAAGAGAATGTTTATTAAAAGATGTTTTTTCTTATATCTTATCTTAGCAAACTCTCTGGTTGCTCAAAATAAAAAAGTACTCTTACAAAATGCTAACGTCCTTGAATATAACAAGGATGTCAATCCTGACGTTCAGCGATTAATTGGAAATGTAATTTTTGAACATGATGGCTCTTTACTCTTTTGCGATAGTGCCTATTTTTACTTATCTTCCAATTCTGTAAAAGCTCTCGGTAAGGTTCACATACAAATCAATGATTCTGTTAGTGCTTACGGAGATGAACTTTTCTATGATGGAGATAAGAAACTAGTCCACTTACGAGGCAAAGAAGTAGAATTGCGCGATGGTAGCATACGTCTCCTAACTAAAGAATTATCTTATGATATTAATCAGCAACAGGCCTACTATTTGGATGGTGGTATTATCCAGGATCCACGCAATACACTCAAAAGTAAACATGGGTATTATTTTACCGATCGTAAGGAATTTTTCTTTCGATTCAACGTACAAGCTGAAGGAACAAAATACAAGTTAACTTCTGATTCCATGCTTTACAATACGGATACGGAGATTCTTAGTTTTTTCGGAAAAACACATATTACATACGACTCAACGCATCTTTGGTTTAAAATGGGGTGGTTTAATAGCATAAAACTCACAGCTAAAGCTTGGGATAGTGCTTTTCTTCGCTATCGTAGTTCTATTCTGAAAGCCGATACTATTTTTTATGATGATAAAAGTAAAATAGGAAAAGGATTTATTCGTGTCCATTTTACGGACACCAATGAAAGAACTGCGTTTACTTCAAATTTTGCTCTATATCGGCAATTAGATAGCTCAATACTACTAACAGACAGTGCACTTTTTTTTACCTGGAATGAAGAAAACGACACTCTATACTTACATGCTGATACGTTGTTTTCGTATGTAGACAGTATGAAACAAAGATGTGTGGCAGCTTTTCATAAGGTGCGGTTTTACCACCCTCAACTTCAAGGACGTTGTGATTCTTTATTTTATACGACAGCTGATTCAATCCTAAAACTCTATTATTTTCCCATCATATGGTACGATCAATTTCAAGCAATTTCCGATACTATCCAATCATTACTTGGAAATAAAAGCATCAAAGAAGTCATGCTCAAATCCAACGCTTTCATTCATTACCCTTTCAAAAAAGATAGCTACAACCAAGTCAAAGGAAAAAATATTCAGATCATCTTCCAATCTGGTCAAATTTCAAAAATGAACGTTATCAACCAAAGTGAAATTCTTTACTTTATCGATGACTCTGTTCGTGGAGTAGCTGCAGATTACAGCCAGGCTGAAAAAATGACTATTCTTTTTTCTGAAAACGAAGAAATAGAAAAGGTATTTTTTTACCAAAAGATAAAAGGTTCGATTTATCCATACGATCAAATTCCAAAAGAAAAAAAAATATTAGAAGGTTTTCATCAACATTTGCTTCTAAGACCTCAGTCAGTCGGCGATTTGTTTCGTTTTTAACCTTCTGTCTGCAATATTATACGAACAATCGTTCCTTTACCTAGTGTCGACGAATGAATAAAAATTTTGCCGTGATGATCTTCCTCTATAATTCGTTTTGCAAGAGCCAGGCCCATACCTCGAACTGTTCCCTTTTTTGTAGTAAATCCAGGTTCAAATATTCTCTTGAAATAAGCACGTGGAATGCCTTTTCCGTTATCTTCCACGTCAATAATGATTCTTTTTCTTTCTTTAAAAACCCTGATAATGATATCTCCTTCCGATACGAGAGCATCTACAGCATTTTTTAAAACATTTTCCATCACCCACATAAAAAGTTGCCGGTTAATTTTAGCATAGGCTTCCATAACATCATTGATTTGAAAATGAAAACGTATTTTGGAAGGACTTCTTTTTTGTATGTACGTAATAACTTCTTGAATGAGTGGCAAAATATTCATTTTTTCCAGTTGAGGTTTAGTTCCAATTTTATCGAAACGATCAAGTACACCACGTAATTTCATTAAATCTTGCTTTATTTCTTGAATATAAGGTGACTTAACACCTTCGATCTCAAGCATTTCCACTTTGGCTTCCAAAGAAGACAACGGTGTCCCCAATTGATGAGCTGTCTCTTTGGTCATCCCGAGCCAAATTCTGTGCCGTTCCTCTCGTTTAAACGTAGAATAGTAAATAAATATGAGCAAAATCATAAATATCAAAATTGCCACTAACAAATAGAGAGACCATTTGATGTTTTTTACCCATGGTGACGACTGATAGTAGACATAATGTGTTGTGCCATCCTTAAGTTTAATCTTTAAATAGGTATTTTCGGATTTGAGCTGGTTAATAAATTTCCATAATTTAATAGAATCAGTGTCATAATTAGGAGGCAAATTTCCTTTAGCAACGACTCGTGTTTTGGTTGAATCTAAAATGACTACAGGAACTTGAAGAGAGTTTCGAACTATTTCACTTAGAAAATTACCAATCAGATCTTCCAACATTTTTTTAAGCTCGTGGAATAAGATTGATTCCTTGTAAAACAAGTAATTACGAATGGATTTATAGTTGATCTCAATAGGAGGATTATGAGAAAATTCTTGATAAAGCTTCCCAGTTAAGTTGTGAACCGTATCTGGAGAAAAATCCACGTTTTTTACAGCAATGATCTTCAAGTTTTCATCGGTCAAAACAACTGGTATGGTTGTGTTGCGAGAAATGATATAGATATAAAAACTCAGATCTTCACGATCATCAGAATAAATTAGCCTTTTAGTGGCTTCTGCCCAAATTTCAACTCGCTTTTTTTCTTCTTCTTCCACTTTCTGGAAAAACTCACGAGTATAGTCAACGAGTTCAGCTTTTTTCTGAATGGTCGATGCCCACAGGGTAACTTTATTTTCATCCTCTTTGACCACAGAGTAAATAAGCAAATTCACTGCAAAAGCGAATACCAAAACAAAGATCCCACCAAGAACAATTAAAATAATTTGCCAATGATATTTTTTTGCTCTAGATAACATAACAAACAAAAACAAAGTTAGCGTATATTTCAAAACTCTATTTTGTTCGAACTAATGACTGTTATCGCAACAAATAATACATCATGGAATCGTTCCGGGTCATATATCCCTTGCTGGAAAGAACATGCTTTCTCGAATGCAGTTTTAAAATCAAACTTGAATCCGTTAAACGAGTAAAAATTTTTCAATAAGTTCTGATAAAATATTCACACCAGTTCAAACAACCTATTCAATGTTATTGTTTTGTGAGGTTTCATGGAAAGATTATAAAAATTTGAAAATAATTCCCCATGTAAACTTTCAAAAACGATGGAGATCGGTAATTTATATTACAATAAAATAAAAAATTCAAATTCCTTTTTTGATTAAATGAAAAAACCATCTATGAAAATAAATCAAGTCTTATTTCTCTTCATGGTATATGAGCAAGAAAACATACACCTTAATTCTATTTTGCTTTGACCACTAGAATATCTTCCCAGCGAGTGGTATAGGATGGGGAAAGTTTTTGTTGCAATACTTTGTGACGCAAAGGTGCTTGCTGAGCAGCAATTCGAAGTGTATCAAATCCATACTTTTCATTGACTTTGTCGAGAACATGCATTAATTGCTCATGTTTTGCAAGATACTCGTGAAAAAAAGAAAGTTCTCTCGCCTCGGATGAGACTAGATCCATAAGAATAATACCTGCTTTTTTGATGGGATGAGGTTCATAAATCTTTTGTAATACGCTTTTAGCATAATGTAACAATTCGATAGTTGAATCAGTTCGGTGCGAAAGTCTTGCTAATCCCTGACGAAAGAAAATTTTTTCGTTGTTTTTGAAAGGATTAGATCGAAGGTAAACCATAAGCATTCCTGCAACTGAGTTTTGTTTGCGAAGCTTGAAAGCCCCACGCGAGACAAACGTAGCAATGCGTTCATATACTTCATTAAAAGTGGTAAGTTCTTCATAAAATGAACGACTTACAGAAATACTTGACCGAACATTTAGATTTTCTTCTAATTCAAAACAGGATTCACCCATTAGCTCCTTTTTTAACCGAAGCCCTACGATAGTCATCCGCTTACGGACCCATTCGTCTGAGAGCTGCGTAAAATCATAGGCTGTCTTAATTCCAATCTTATGAAAACGTGCAGACCATCGGGAACCTATACCCCAGACATCTTCAACCGGTAGCCATTTCAAAGCCTTTTCTCTCTTTCTTTCATCGTCTATGGCATAAACTCCTTGTGTTTTTTCGGGAAAAGTTTTGGCTATTTTATTAGCAACTTTGGCAAGAGCTTTGGTTGGAGCAATTCCAATGCTGATGGGGATTCCAGTACATTGATAAATGTATTTTTTGATTTTTAATCCATACTCTCGTAGAGAAGGTTCAGGTGAGAAACCACGAAAGTCGAGGAAAGCCTCATCGATACTGTAAATTTCAATTGCTGGGGCAAATTCTTGCAACAGGGTCATAACTCGCCTGCTCATGTCACCATACAACATGAAGTTAGAAGAAAAATATGTTCCATTGTGCAGATCCAGTAGGGGTTTTATTTCAAAAAAAGGAACTCCCATTGGAATTCCTAACTTTTTAGCTTCGTTGCTACGAGAAATTACGCAACCATCGTTATTAGAAAGGACCACTACGACTTTACCACGCAAATCTGGTCGAAAAACTAATTCACACGATACATAAAAGTTATTACAATCCACCAACGCAAACATTCACAAAACTGATTTAATCACATACGTAACGATGCCCCAAATGATAAAATCGTTATCTGCTGTTACCATGATAGGTGGGTAGTCGGAGTGTGCTGGCATGAGATAGCAGATATCTTTCTCAAAATGAAGGCGTTTAACAGTGAATTCTCCATCTAAAAAACACACAGCTATTCTTCCTTCTGCAGGTGAGAGGCTGCGATCGATAACGAGAATGTCACCATCACCAATTCCTGCGTCTTGCATGGAATTACCAGCTACGCGTGCGAAAAAAGTTGCTGAAGGATTTCGAATAAGAAGCTTGGCAATATCTAAAGGCATTTCAGCAAAATCATCAGCCGGAGATGGAAACCCTGCAGCAATGGTTTCGACGAACGGAAACTCACATGCTGCCTCAGATGAAGCAGAATACATCGTCCACGTAGAACTTGACCAAACCTTTTTCATTTCCATAAACACAAAATAATTTCTGGCAGATAAAACTTTATTTGATTTTTTGGATTAAAACGCGTGTATAATCGCCCGATGACGATTGAAGAAGCAACATGTATTGTCCTTCACTCAAAGATGCAAGTTGCTTCACCTGAACCAATTCCCTGTTGTCAATTACATCCTGAAAGACTATTTGGCCTATCATATCATAAAGGCTCACTTTACCAGAGAATGGTTTTTCGAAACGAATCGAAAGTTCATGTTCAAAGGGTATAGGGTAGATATAAATTCCCATTTCAAATTCACTCACAAATGAAGAATTTAAAACTGTTACGCATTGGGGCACCACAAGTGTATCAGAAGGCAAAGGTGAATTAGATGCTATGAGGGATACAGTATACGAACCACTTGTAGTATAAGTATGGACAGGATTTACCTGAGTAGAAGTTTGACCATCACCAAAATCCCATAAAAAAGTGGTAGCATTTTGACTTTCGTTGATGAAAGTAACTGTAGCATTGGGCAAAAAAACTGTATCTTGATCAGGATGAAAAGCAGCCTGAGGAAGGTTTTGTGTCCAGTATACGAAACCATCTGAATAGGCATACGAATCTTTCCCTGCACCGTTTAGAGCCCTTATGCTAGCATAATAACGCTGGCCATAAACGAGCGATGGTAAAGGTATGGTAATTTGAGTCAAGGTTCCAGTTGAAGCCCATGTAATGACATCATCCAAACCTGGAGCAGTTCCTAAAGCAAACCAATACTGACTGATACCTGAATTTGGATCTTGAGCTTCCCAACTAGCAGAGTATACCTGACTATCATACAACGTATCCACATCGATATTAATCCCATCGCGAACCCAACTAAAAACAGGAGATGTTAAATCCACGTTAACTAAACATTCAAAAGCTAAAGATATATTATGAGCACTGTCCGTTACCAGTGAAACAATTTTAGCACCAGGTGTAGATGGATTTATATTATCATAAAGTATATGAGCACCATTACCCTGTGTACTAATGGTCACTTGAGGATAGCGTGTCCGGTAAACTTTCACGTTGTTGATACTAAGACGGCTGTTGCCACTACGAAACGATATGTATTTTCCAGTAGAAAATGGCGCATCATCTTTCCACTCGCCCACAAGAACATCATCGAGATAAACAAAAGTTTCGCCGGTGATGCGATCAAAAATAATTTTCACATTATACCATTTTCCAAGTTGAATATTACACGGAAGTACCTTTACTTGTTCGAATACGTCGTTATATACTTTATAAAACTCGAGATATTTCTCTTGAGTAGCAGGTTTGATCCTAAACCAAACAAAATAGGAGTTTCCCCGATTTGTCAATGATGCAGAATCACTCATATAATGAAAACCTGCACGTATGTTGGTGCCACTTCCTTCTATTTTCATGTCAAATTCGTAAAGGTAACGATTACTGAGATCCTGTTTTAAATAAGTCCAGATATTGGTATTTGATAAAGATTCATCTGTCTGAACTAAAGTATCGCCATTATTAATAATCCACGTACCCGTCTGAACAGTCCACGAAGACAAAGATGAAGAGTTAATGTCATCGTAAATGAAACCTGCTTGAGAATTAGCAGTCCATTTGTTTCCATTCCAGCATCTTGCTTGGTAAAATCTTCTAGAAACTCCACTCCCATTGACATTATCAGAATCTTGAAAATTTACAATAAAATCAGATGTTTGCCATCCTGATACAGAAAATTGAGTGGTTGGTCTTGTCCAATCAATTTTAACGTTTTTTATGACTACGTTTGACCAATTTTTTGCTTTATCCAAAACAACTGTATTGATTCTGCAAGCTTCTTGACTTTTTGTTGGACTTTGATAACGAATCATTTTATTAGACTGGCTTCCCACAGTAATGAATTCTAAATGATCTCGAGATACGCGTACTTTAAAATCATCATAAATACCAATGCAACCACCAGTCCGAAGAGAAATATAATTGCCTGATGTTAGAGGATTAGGATCTGTCCATGAAACAACAAACGTATTATTGACATACACTTTAATGGTACCGGTGGATGGATTGTAGGTTACCTTGAAGTCATACCACACGTTGGGATCGATGACATAAGTTCCTTGAGCTAAAATTCCACTGATGGAATTGTTGGTACTTTTATATATTTCAACATTGTCACCATCAGCCCTGAAATACACCATATAAGCATTTCCACGATAAGTTTGCGTAGCATCCGAAGCAAAAAAGAAAAAGCCGAATCTACGATTAGTGCCAGTACCTTCTATACGACCAGCATATTGATAGAGGTAAACGTGTTGAGAAGTTTGAGTTAAAGATGCATAAATGTTAGGATTGGTAAGACTTTCATCACTTTGTTTTAGCCGACCATTGTCAATCGACCAATTACCCGAAACAATAGTCCAATCTGGATGTATGGTTGGTCCATTGAAGTTATCATTGAACATACCATGCTGAGCATTACATCGCCATTCAGTACCGTTATATTCAATGACTTGAAAAAATGACGTATCAATTCCAGAACCCCCAGGGTTGTCATAGTCGTCAAATTCTACCCAAAAATCATTTCCACGCCAATCATTCAATACATTTCCATCTATGTTGATGGTAGTAGCAGGAGGAATATTGTCGGAAGGTTGCGAACAAGCAAGAATTTTGTTTTTTGTTTCCGTGCGAATGAACGAGAGCTTATTATAGAGAGTATCTCCCGGGCATGTCGTTCCTCCGACATTTACATCTCTATGACCACAAATACGCTTAACAGTACCTGTTCCTCCGCTTTGCAAAACAATACTTGCTGAGGAAGTGGGATCAAATCCGTAATGATGATACCACCAAGCAAGAAATTGTGCACATTTATCAAGTTGAACTGCCGTAGGGACAGTTACATCTGCATTACCAAGGAAATTAATTCCTATGGAATATGAGTTAGATGCACCTGCATGTGCACCTTTTACGTCTCTATAATTGGAAGGATTCAAGTAGTTTGGATTATGACGTCCCTGATACATATTACCATACTTGTCAAATAGATAGTTGTAACCAATGTCGCTCCAACCAAGTGTGTTTACATGATAATTCCAATAGCTGTATACCACAGCTGCTCCATCCGTATAGGTATTTGGTGATGCACCATGATGAACTACCGTATGAGTCGGATTGATGTAAGTGATAGTATATGTGGGATTTAAACATGCATTATTACTTCCACACCAGCCTGATCGACCAATGTAAGAAGGAAAAGCAGGACAGGACTTGGGATGATCCTCGGGTGATGGATGAAGCAAACCACGATCCTCGTAATTACTCTCGGGAACAAATTGAAATGAAATTCGAATTTCTTCAATTTTGCATCTGACAGGTGCATAAAGTATGGCTTCAATGCTGTCGTGCTCGCCCATATCTATACCAAAAAGAAGATCAGTCCAAAATAGACCTGTGGGAGTTTCTTCAGGAGTCACGAATGCATCAGCATTTTTCCAGAAATCCCATTTTCCTTCTTTTTTGTGGACTCTGTAAGTAAGTAAAAATTCATTTCTCTCAACTTCATATGAAAAACATCGCCAACCTATTCCAAAGCTATTAAAAGAGATGGGTGAAGCAAGTTTAAAATAATATCCCCCTTCTTGAGTTAATTTAAAATCGTTAATTTGAACTTCAACATTTTGATTTTTCTTAGATTGTGATGGGGATATTTCTAAGACTTGACCACGTACGAACACAAAGCTCAAGAAAAACGAAAATACTAAAAGGATCTTCATACATTTCTTTTTTCAAAGATATCATATATAAACAAATAAAACAAAAAAGCAGCCCGAAGGCTGCTTTAATTATTGTTGGGAGCTATCTTGTTGCCCTGGCCGGGCAATGGATTCACGCATAGTTGTATCCGCTTGAATGTTTTTAAGACGATAATAATCCATAATGCCAAGATTGCCCGTTCTGAAAGCTTCTGCGATGGCTTTCGGAATCTCAGCTTCGGCTTCGATCACCTTGGCACGTGCACGTTGTGCTTCTGCTTTCATTTCTTGCTCAAGGGCAACTGCCATAGCTCTACGCTCTTCTGCTTTAGCTTGAGCAATATTCTTATCTGCTTGAGCTTGATCCATCTGAAGAATAGCTCCAATGTTCTTACCTACATTAATGTCTGCAATATCAATGGAGAGAATCTCGAAAGCCGTTCCAGCATCAAGTCCACGAGCTAGAACTACCTTGGATATTTTATCCGGATTCTCCATCACTTCTTTATGGTTTTCACTGCTACCAATAGCTGTAACTATACCTTCACCAACCCGGGCAATGATGGTTTCCTCACCAGCCCCACCAACCAGCTGTTTAATATTGGCACGTACAGTAATTCGAGCAAAAACTATCAACTGAATACCATCCTTTGCCACCGCCGTCACCGCTGGAGTACTGATCACTTTTGGATTTACACTCATCTGCACTGCTTCAAAAACATCACGACCCGCCAAATCAATAGCAGCAGCAGCCTTAAAATCAAGTGGAATATTTGCTTTATCCGCTGATATAAGAGCTCGAACCACATTCTTAACACGACCCCCCGCCAGGTAATGAGCCTCTAGTTCATCTCTATTTAATTTAATCCCAGCCTTCCACGACGTAATCATGGCATCCACAATTACACGAGGTGGCACTTTACGCCATCTCATTAAAATAAGCTGAATCAGAGAAATTCGAACACCAGAAATTAAAGCATTGAACCACAGCCCAATAGGAATTAAATAAAAAAACAACCACAACAACACCAGAATTCCCAGAATCATCAAAAGAATGGGACCAGTTTCAGATTTCAATAAAATGAATAAAACTTCCATTTTTTACTCTTTTTTTAATGGTTCTACATAAATTTTATATCCTTCAATCTTGACAATCTTAACAGAAACATTTTTTTCAACAAACTCGCCAGAGGAGTGAACTTCCATGATTTCATTACGAATTAGAGCTTTACCAGAAGGAGTTAATTTCGAAACCGTAACACCAATGTCTCCCACCTCGACAACATTGTTAACCTCATTAACTTTGCTGTCAATAGCATTATTCAAAGCAATTCTATTCCACGTTTTTGATTTCATGACAAAATACATAAGTACAACAAAAGCCACAAGTGTAGAAATCAGCGTAATATGGCCAGCTTCAGTTCCGTATACTTTATAAGACTGATAAACACCAATTAAAATCGATATAGCACCTAGTATACCTGCTACAAAACCTGGCAAAATCAAAAATTCCAGAATGAGCAACAACATCCCAAGTACGATCAAAAAAATGATAGCCGTCCATGTCATGATCATTCAATTTTAGAACTGAGGTTACATGATCTTAATTCTTCTTGATATTGACTTAGCAACTCAGGCGAACCTGTTTTTAAGATGCATGTACCTCTCAAATGAGTGATTAAAGTAATTTGATATGCTTGTTCCTCCGAAAATTCAAAAATACTCATCAAACATTCTAAGACATATTCAAACGTATTGACGTTGTCATTGATTAGATATAATGATCTGATCGCTTCTTTATCTTGATTTTGTTCGAGCTTTTTTCTTTTTTCAATTACCACGTTTCGAAATTGTTTTACAAAAATAAAACTTTTTACTTAATCAAAAAAAATTTATAAAAGATATTGTTTTAATATATTCAAAGTATTATTTTCGTATAAATCTATACGTAATGGTTCCTCTTTGAATTTCGGGTGCATCTTCGTCTTTGTTAAATCTGGCCTTAAGTGCTGCCTCCTTAGCAAGATCCCAAAGAGGACCTGGTTTTGCTGTTGTTCCCACTGCACCAGGTTCTGCACGAGTAACGTTACCATCTCTGTCAACCCATATAGTAACAACCACAATCCCCTGTTCTTCCTCATCATAGGACGGTAATGGTAAATTTCTTACACTCCTGCCAACCAGAGAATACGAAGGACCGGTTCCGCCTCCAGTACCAGTTCCTACTCCCCCACCTGCTCCACCACCACTTCCTGGTCCGCTTCCAGTACCACCACCTCCGCCATTACTCCCTTTTCCGCTACCTTTTCCTTGTCCCCAAGCATAATTTTTCAAACGTTCATCAATCTGGGTGTTTTGCTGATTTTCTTGTGAAGTAGATTGTGATGTTGGATTGCTAACATTATTTTCTTCCACTCGCTCAGTCGTGGTAGGTTGTCGATTTTCAGGAACAACATAATCTACAGGTTCGGTATTTTGCGTCAAAATTTGTTCGAGTGGTTTTGGATTCGAGGGAAGTTTATATTCCTCCGGATTATCAATAGCTGTCGAACTACTTTCACTTCCTCCACCACCTCCCCCTCCTACTTCGATCACTACCCCTTGCTCCTCGGGTAATGGCAAAGGAGTTCTGAAAGCCATTAAGAAAAGGAGCACTATGATCAACACTGTTATAAGTGCTGTCAAACCTGCCGACTTATATTGCTCGCTCGACATTTTCATGGTTTATCAGGTCTGGTTGCTAATATTACCTTATGGGTTGTATTATTTACTTTATTAATGTTGTTGACTATATCAATCACGTTGACAGCAAACTGAATAGGTACAGTTGCATCAGTTCTGAGAACCACGGAGGCATCCGTTTGCCCAGCAAGAGCGTTGACAATTCCACTTTTCAAACCTTTTTCATCCACTGGAATATTTTCGATATAATATTGATATTTTGCATCGATATACACATTTACAGCTCGTTTAGGTGCCATAACTCGTTCACTTTTACTGCTTGGCAGCAAAAGTTTAATTGCATTAGGGCTAATTAAAGTAGAAGTCAACATAAAAAAAATCAATAACAGAAAAACTAAATCACTCATAGAAGCGCTATTTACGTCAATCCCTCTTCTGTTTCGCATACGCAGATTCATAGGCACTACATTTTATTATGAAATAGGTTCATTTAATATATCCATAAATTCTGTAGCACGAGCTTCCAAGATAAAAACAATTTTTTCAATTCTTCCCACAATTATATTGTAAGCCAAGCTTGCTAGAATGCCCACAATAAGACCACCTACAGTTGTCACCATAGCTTCATAGATACCTCCCGAAAGCATGGAAATGTCGATGTTGTTTCCAGATTTTGAAAGGTTATAGAAAGCATTTATCATGCCTGTAACCGTACCCAAAAAGCCAATGGAAGGAGCCACACTGGCAATTGTTGAGAGAAAAGCTACGCTTTTTTCTAGCTTAGCTACTTCTAGTTTTCCCACATTTTCAATAGCTGCAGCAATATCTTCAAGGGGCCTTCCGATGCGAGAAACCCCTTTTTCTATCATCCGAGAAAGAGGTGTGTTACTAGCACGACACATGGCAAGAGCGGTATCTATTTTCCCATCTTTAATAAATTGCTTAATGTTCATCATAAATCCCTGATCTTCTTTACCTGCTTTATTGGTTACAAAGTACCTTTCAAAGAATATATACAAAACCAAAATTAGCAAAATACCTAGTACGATCATGATCGGCCCTCCCTTGAGGGTCAACTCCCAATACGAAAGGGTATCATACCCCTGTGAAGTTTGAACAACATTAGCGGTATCACTTACCACATTGTTTGTCTTATTTACCACAACATCTAGAAGAACTAGCAGATTCATAATTTTTGAAATTTACACAAAAATAACAGTTTATTTGATAACGATTTTTTTATGAAAATTATTTTTTTCGTGTTTTGTTGTTTTTTTAAAAAAAATTATATATTTGCACTGCAAAACGGTCCGGTAGTTCAGTTGGTTAGAATGCATGCCTGTCACGCATGAGGTCGCGGGTTCGAGCCCCGTCCGGACCGCTTAAATTTTTTAAAGCTTTCCTTCTTGTAATTTTTCGTTTTTCTCAACAACCTCTTTTTCAAGTTTCTCTTTGTAAGCAATGATTTTTTGTTGAATTTCAGAATCGGAAACACCAAGTATTTGAGTTGCTAAAATGGCAGCATTTTTAGCATTGTTCAAAGCCACGGTTGCAACTGGTATTCCGCTTGGCATCTGAAGAATAGAAAGCACAGAATCCCATCCATCCATAGAAATGCTCGACTTAATAGGTACACCTATTACAGGCAAAGGTGTAAGCGCAGCAATAACACCTGGTAAATGTGCAGCTCCTCCTGCTCCAGCGATAATCACTCCAATACCTCTTTTATGGGCATCGGATGCAAATTCGAAAAGTCGCTTTGGCGCTCGATGTGCCGAAAGAATTTGCAATTCGTAAGGAATACCAAAATTTTCCAACATTTCTGCTGCTTGTCTCATGATCGACAAATCTGAATCTGAACCCATTAAAATGCTAACTTTCTTACCCATAAGCGTAAAATTTTGCTCAAATGTAAAAAAAATAATAAATATGTTTTACACAAAATCCTTTTGTGTTGTTGTTGTTTAAAATAAAAGTTACTATACTGATTCATATTTAATGCCTTTACCCTATATCATAAATCTTAAAAAAAAATCATCACATTTTATTGTTCGTATCGCTCTTAATATTTTTCTGAAAAAAAAGAAAGTTATCTACTACTTGAAATTCAAATCTGATAACATAAGGTTTATCTTTGGCATGGTTATATTCTGCAAAAATCAAAATATTGCCATCAGAATATAAGATGTCAAATATGGACTCTTAAACCTGAATTAAAAGAAGATCAGATAGTTACTTTTGAATTAGGGGGAACGTCCGTTGTTATCCATGTGTTTCCTCCAATGATAGAATTTTGACCAATTCGAACTCTTCCCAAAATAGTAGCATTAGCATAAATGATGACATTGTCTTCTACTATGGGGTGGCGAGGTATACCTTTGACAGGATTTCCATTTTCATCCAAAGGAAAGCTTTTAGCACCTAATGTTACACCTTGGTATATTTTGACATTTTCACCTATTATCGTTGTCTCACCTATTACAATACCAGTGCCATGATCCATAGCAAAATATGGTCCTATCGTTGCACCTGGGTGTATATCAATTCCAGTTTTGGAATGAGCAAGTTCGGTCATCATTCGTGGGAGAATAGGAACATTCTGGACGTACAGTTGATGTGCTATCCTATAATGCATCATGGCAAGGAAACCTGGATAGCATAGGATAACCTCTCCATGATTTTTAGCAGCTGGGTCACCAAGAAAAGTTGCATGTGCATCTGTTATAAGCATTTCCTTAATAGTAGGCAGAGAATCCAAAAAAACCTCAACTTCCATCAATAATTTTGAAAAAAGTTTTTCATCATACTCGTCATTATTTAAGCCGTGATCATCACACCCATAACAAAATGATTTCTTAAGTAAGACCATCAGATTGCTTTTGGCTTCAAGTAACTTCGACAACAAAAAATCATTCAAAGCAACGGATTTTACAATATCTGTCGAAAAATAAGTAGGAAAAAGGATTTGTTTGCAGGTGCTGACAAATTCATCAACTTCTTTCCATTGTGGGAATATACCCGATGAACACTTTTGAATAAAAGGATATGTACTATCTATTCGATTAAGCTTCTTTATCAGCTGCTGCAAGTAGTTCATCTAATTTCACTTTTTCAGCAATTTCGTTATCAACTAGGATTCTACCACAATATTCACAAATCATTATTTTTTTATGCATGTTAATTTCCAATTGTCTTTGAGGTGGTATCTTGTTAAAACACCCACCACAAGCATCTCTTTCAATTTTCACAACTGCCAATCCATTTTTTACGCTCGAACGAATTCGTTGGTATGCTATTTTATATCTGTCGTCAAGATTATCCCATGCTTTTTCTCTAAGTTCGAGCAAAAATTTTTCTTCTTTTTCTGTTTCTTTGATAATTTCTTGTAGTTCTGCTTCTTTTTCCACAAGAATTTCTTCTTTCGAGGCTATTTCTTTTTTAACCTCTTCTATTTCAAATTTTATTTGTTCAATTCTAGACTTTGCTTCGCGAATATGTTTTTCGAAAAGTTCAATCTCCAGTTGCTGATATTCAATTTCCTTCGAAATAGATTCATACTCCCTGTTATTGCGTATTTTTTTTAGATCTTCATTATATTTCTCAATTAACAGTCGAGATTGTTCAATAGATTGCTTGTTATGATTGATGAATTTTTCTTTTTCAGAGATTTCTTCAATAAAATTATTTAATCTTGTTTTTAGACCATCAATGCTATCCCGAAGATCTTGAACTTCCAGAGGTAACTCGCCTCGAATGATTCGTATTTTATCAATCTGGGTATCTATATTTTGAAGAGTATACAAAGCAACAAGTTTGTTGATAACAGCTTTTTCAACTGGATCCTGAATAACTTGTTCAGTCTTTTTAATCTCTGCTGATGATAACGTATCCAATGTTGCTTTCTTTTCTTTTTCTTTTTTATCTTTGGAAGAAGTTTTTGTAGATTTTTTCGATGTAGCCATAATTGTACATTAAAAATATTGAACTTTGTTTTGTTTCTTATACATTTTTACGTTTGCAAAATTAGAGAATTTGGAAATTAAATTAAACAATTTTTTCAATCCAACATATTCCATTTCATAGTGACCTGCATCAATTAACCAAATTTTTTCGTAAGCATCAATAAAATCATGATATCTAATATCTGATGTGATGAATGCATCGGCGCCTAGCTTCAATGCTTGCCTAAGCAAACCTATGCCTGATCCACCACAAAGAGCAACTTTATGAATACGAGAAGAATTACCAACAACAAAACGTAAAATGGGCATGTCAAACACATCTTTTACCTTTTTTAATAATTCCTCTGGAGGTAATGGAACAGGAAGCATTCCTGCAACTCCTAAGCCTACCTGTGGCCAGTTATTTTCGAGTGGGTAGATGTCGTATGCAACTTCTTCATACGGATGCGCAGCAAATAGTGCCTCAAGAATTTTATCTTCAAGATCAACAGGATAAATCGTTTCAACTCTAGTCTCAGGTTCTTTATGGAGCTGACCTTTGTTTCCGACAAAAGGATTGGTTTGTTCGTTACCTCTGAATGTCCCGTAACCTTCGACGTTGTAACTACATGAGTCATAATTTCCTATGACTCCTGCTCCAGCTTTAAAAATAGCCTCTCTGACTTTTTCGACGTAATCATGTGGACAAAAAGTGACGAGTTTGCGCAATTTCTTTCTTTCAGGCTCTAAAATTTGAACATTCTCCAAACCAAGAGCTTCTGCAATGGAAAAATTTACTCCATATCGACTCTTATCCAGATTTGTATGGAGGGTAAAAACGCAGATTTGATGTGTTATGCAATATGAAATAATTTTTCCATACTCCGACTCAAGAGGAATGTTCCTGAGAGGATGAAAAAACAAAGGATGATGTGAAATCACCAAATTTGCATCATTTTCATGAGCAAATTGCAATACATTCATGTCTACATCTACACATAAAACCACTCCTTTGAGTTCAAGAGAAGTATCGCCTATCTGTAGACCCGAGTTATCGTAATTTTCTTGCCAACTGACAGGAATGAATTGTTCAAGATTGATTAAAAATTCTTTAATCGTAAATTTCATGACATTTCTTAATTTTGCTTTTACAAAAATATGTTTTATGAAAAAATCTGGTTTTATTTTGACATGTGTAGTCATTTTTAGTTTGAACTCACAAGTTTTTTATTCAGGTTTTGAATCATGGACTGGTGGAATTCCTGATCAGTGGAATGGAGTTCAGACAAACATCGGAAGTGCTAACATTATTCAAGTTACATCCGGAGCCTTGGAAGGTAATTTTGCTGTTAAGCTTGTCAATTCTTCGAGCACACATAAAAGGTTTACAACCAAGTCACTTTCGATCAATGCAGGAGAAACATATAAAATCACTTTCTATGCAAGAGGGGGTGGAGATGTGCGTGTGGGTTTATACGATGGCAATGCTTCGCAAAATCAATATTCTTCTTACACAACATTAAACAATGCTAGTAACTGGACAAAAATAACAGCCATGCTCACGGCTGATACTACGTCTACTGTAGCTGAATTTATCATCTCTGTGAGAAATACCAATAATTCTCTCGGTGACATTCAAGTTGACTCTTTCTACGTTCAAGTAGCAAATGCTCCAGAAGTTTCTGTTCAAAACATTCAATATACAACAAATACTTCAGGAAGTAGCCCTTATGCAGGTCAAGTAGTTAAAACTCGAGGAGTAGTAACTGCCGTATATCCAACTAAAGGATATTGGATTCAAAATGGCTCAGGTCCTTATTCTGGCTTGTATATTTATGATCCTAATCATTCACCTACTTTAGGGGACAGCATCGAAATCGTAGGACTGGTAGAAGAATATTACGATCTGACTGAAATGAAAAATATTTCTATTTACCAAGTCCTTAGTTCTGGTAATTCTCTGAAATACACTAATATTACACCTGCACAAGGTAACACTGAAGCTTTTGAATCTGTCCTCGTTCAACTCAATAACGTTGTATGTATTAATACCAATGCTGGTTATGGCATGTGGACTGTAGGCGATGGAATGGACACACTTCTAGTCGATGACGTTCTTTATGCTTTTTCTCCCTCTCTAAATGCTCATTATAATATTAAAGGAGTTATATACTACAGTTATTCTCAGTATAAAGTTTTACCACGCTTCGATACAGATATACAACAAATTACCACAAGTATTCAAGAATATGAAGACATTGCCGTGTATCCAAATCCTTTTTCAAGCTATCTTTACTTACAGGGACTTTATGGTACTCTTTCAATTTACAACTTAGCAGGCAAACTCATGCACGAAGAAATTATATCAAATCCACAAATAGACCTCAATCACTTAAAACCAGCCATTTATATTGTAAAAATCAAAAATAACAATGAAGTACATAATTTTGTAATCGTAAAAGAATAGATTTTCAAAGTATGTCTTTTTTTAGTTTAATCACTAAAAAATACTTCTGGAAGCATACTTTGCTTATGCTTTTTATTACTTTCATACTTGTTTTATTAATCCAAATTTTCTTACGTTTCATTACATTTCACGGAGAAAAACTTGAAGTTCCTGATTTTACGGGAATGAATATCGTTGAACTTCAAGTCAATAAAGAATTTAGGCATTTTCAATTTGAGGTGATAGATTCCGTCTATAATAACGATAAAAATCCTGGAACAGTTGTTTCGCAAATTCCTTCACCGGGCTCATTCGTAAAAAAGGGACGCAAAATATATCTTACCATTATTTCTTTTTCGCCTGAAATGACAAAGATGCCCAATCTGATTGATTTATCCTTGCGAGAATCACAAGCTATTTTAAAAACTTACGGTCTTAAAATAGGTAAAATAGAATATGTACCTGATATTGGCAGAACAGTCATTCGAGCTAAGTATAAGGGAAACGTCATTGCATGGGGAGCTCCCATTCCCAAAGGTTCAAAAGTTGATTTGGTAGTAGGAAACGGAAGTAGAAGTGTGGATTCTGAGGAAGAAATCATTGTTCCCAAACTAATCGGTCTATCAAGAACAAAAGCACTCGAAAAAATTAGTTCATGTGGCCTCAGTGTGGGAAAAGAAGTTTTCCTGAACAATGAAATTAAAAACGACGATCAATATCGTGTGGTAAAACAAAAACCCGGACAATCTCAAAAAGTCGACTATGGAACAGAAATTGACCTTTGGTATGAATAGTAAATTCTTTCCTCTACTTCTTTTGCTTACGATTTCTTTTTCAATGATTTCTCAAGAAATAATTTCATCTTGTCATGTTTTCCCACCCCATTCATTCTGTTCTTCAACTAAATCTAATCCGATTAAATTGCCTTTTTATGAAGATTTTTCCAGTACTTATGGAAACGTTGATTCTTCCAAATTCTCTGCTAGCACCAGCTTTGTGAACAGAACTTTTGCCATTAATCCTCCAACTGTTGGAACTTTACTTTTTGATGCTTTAAATGAAAGAGGCGAAATATACGCTCACGGGAACACTTATCACTTCTTAGCCGATTCGCTACTTTCCAGACCCATACGACTTGATTCCATTTTTATTGGAATTCCTCACAAGACAACGCCTGCCGATAGTATTTATTTTAGTTTTTTCTATCAGCCACAAGGGATTGGTGAAGCCCCTGATCAAAATGATTCATTAATACTTGAATTTTTCAATCCAACGCTTAACACATGGAATAGAGTATGGGCTTCAGCGGGACGATCTTTTCAACAATTCATTCAAGAATATCCTACTGGCTGGGCATATGTGATAATTCCTATCATTGACACTACATATTACCGCCATAATTTTCAATTTAAATTTAAAAATTATGCTAGTTACGCTAACAATCAATTTCCTACATGGTCAAGCAACGGTGACTATTGGCTTATTGACGCTATTTATTTGAACTCTCAACGAACCATACATGACTCCTTACCAGCTGATTTGGCTTTTAAAACTGACATGATTACCATCCTCAAAGATTATACGTCTATGCCATGGAATCAATTCTTGAATTCCCCAAGTGCAATAAAAACATCTATTTCCCTACCCTACAAAAATCACTCTTCACAAATTCTTAATGTATCAGAACTCATCAAGGCAAAAGAACTTTCCGGAAATGGAACCAATTTCATATCCCCTTTACTCGCCAACAATCTTTTTCCATACAAAGATACTGCTTTTTATCGTCAACCCATTCCTTTTACTCTAAGTTCTACTAAAACAAAAAATGTTGATTTTAAGATTCAATTTTGCATTAATACCAATACCATTGCAGATTCATTCCAATCCAATGATACCATTACCATATACCAACGATTTTATAATTTTTTTGCTATTGATGATGGAAGTGCCGAAGCTGGTTATGGTCTTTCGGTTGCCAATGGAGAGTTCACCCTACAATTTACTTTATACAAGCCTGACACTTTGAGGGCAATTTTACTGTTTTTTAATCCAGTCTTTTTTGAACCGTCTGAAATACCATTTTTTGATCTTGTTATTCGTAAGGATGAAAATGGTTTTCCAGGAAATATTATATATCAAAAAACTTATCTTGAACCAATTTACGATGGATACCAATACATCAATTATGTTCTGGACGAACCGGTTGTTATTCAAGGAAAAATATACATTGGAATACGACAACACTTAGATGAATCGATTAACATAGGATTTGATCTCAACACGCCAAACAATAATCGTTTATTTTTCAATGTAAATGGTACATGGTATAACTCTCTTTATAATGGTGTTCCCATGATTAGAGCTGTTGTTGGTCAAAGTTCTGAACCTTATGTCTCTTCCAATGTTCTCGAATCGCAACCTCTTTTATTTCCTCACCCTTGTCCAAGAGGTAATTACCTTTTTCTGAACCTGCAGGAACCAACCAAAATTTTCTTATACAATCTGGATGGAAAATTACTTTACGAATCAACTTCTTGTGAAAATAAAGTTTTTATACCTACAGAAATGACACCTGGATTTTATTTGATGAAAATTAAGACTTCTTCTGCTGAATATTATCAACAGATTATCATTCAATGAACGATCTAACATTAACAACAGAAAATCTTGCTGATAGCGAAGATTTTACGAGCGATTTGTATGAACATTATCGCATAGTGGTAGATCCTGGTCAAGAGCCTTTTCGAATCGATAAATATTTAACTCAAAGACTTCCTTACGTTAGTCGTAGCAAGATTCAGCACGCCATTAAGGCTGAAGCTATACTTGTCAATGATCATCCTATCAAATCTAATTATCTCGTTAAACCCCACGATGTTATCAGAGTTCTATTACCTCGCCCACCTGTCGATATAAAAATTTTTCCTCAAAATATACCTATCGATATGATATATGAAGATCGATGGTTGATCATTGTTAATAAAAAACCAGGTATGGTCGTCCATCCAGGCTATAATAATTACGATCAAACACTACTTCATGCCTTGCTCTATCATTTTGAACAACATGGAGAAACCCATGCACAACCCTATCTCGTGCATCGTATTGATAAGGATACTTCAGGATTAATAGTTGTAGCTAAAGATGAATATGTTCAGACTCATCTGGCGAGACAGTTTTTTGAACACAGCATTCAGCGCAAATACATTGCACTTATTTGGGGCAATATCGATACAAACGAAGGAGTTATTGAAGGTTATTTAAGTCGTAACCCTAAAGATAGAAGAAAAATCATCCTTCATGCAGACGAAAACAAAGGAAAGTATTCAAAAACATTTTTTCGCGTGCTGGAACGTTTTGATTTTATGACTTTAGTCGAGTGCCAACTTGCTACAGGCAGAACACATCAAATTCGAGCTCATTTCGCATCAATTAAACATCCCCTGTTTGGAGATCCTCTGTACGGAGGTAATGAGATTATTATCCATAGCACACGACCAAAATTCAAACAATTTATATCGAATTTGTTTTCGTTTTTTCCACGACAGGCTTTACATGCTAAGGAATTAGGTTTTTTTCACCCTATCTTAAATCAAAACCTTCTGTTTAGCTCCAGTTTACCTCCTGATTTTCAAATGTTGATTAACAAGATCCATGCATACATAAACACCTAAAACATGTATCAATTTTTTTAATAACAACAATCATTTGTTTTTTTTAAAAAAGATTTCAAATAATTTTTGCGAATATCATAGTTTTGTAGAAACGACAGGATTATGAAAATTTCTCATATTGAACACATAGGGATTGCCGTTAAAAACCTCGAAGAGAGTATCAAGTTTTATGAAAATTTATTAGGCATAACTTGTTACGCCATAGAAGAGGTTGCTGACCAGAAAGTTAAAACAGCTTTTTTCTTAGTGGGGCAAACAAAAATTGAATTACTTGAAAGCACCGACCCCGATGGACCTATTGCTAAATTTATCGAAAAAAAAGGCGAAGGCATTCACCATATTGCATTTGCTACTGATGAAATTGAAAATCAATTACAAAGGTTAAAAGAGACTGGAATTGTACTTATTGATGAAAAACCAAGGAAAGGCGCTGAAAACCTCGATATTGCTTTTTTACATCCCAAATCAACAGGTGGTGTTTTGATAGAACTGTGTGAAAATAAGAACAAAAACAAGTAAAATCATATGTCGATAGAAGATAAAATTAGGGAATTACTTGAAAAGCGAGAACTAGCTCGTTTAGGGGGTGGAAAAGAGAAAATCGAAGCTCAACACGCTAAAGGTAAATACACTGCACGTGAACGCATACATATGTTGTTAGATGAAGGATCCTTCGAAGAATTCGACATGTTTGTATCCCATCGTTGCCATGACTTTGGAATGGAGAAACAAAGAATTTTATCCGACGGAGTAGTTACCGGTTACGGAACAATCGATGGGAGACTTGTGTATCTTTACAGTCAAGATTTCACTGTATTCGGAGGTTCACTTTCAGAAACATATGCAAATAAAATTTGTAAGATCATGGATCATGCTTTGCGTGTTGGTGCTCCGATCATAGGTTTTAATGATTCTGGAGGTGCTCGAATTCAAGAAGGTGTAAGAAGCCTTGGAGGTTATGCTGAAATCTTCGAGCGGAATATTTTAGCATCAGGTGTAGTCCCTCAAATATCACTGATTTATGGCCCTTGTGCTGGAGGTGCAGTATATTCTCCTGCCCTTACTGATTTTATCATCATGAGCAAACGCAACAGCTACATGTTCGTAACTGGACCGAAAGTAGTTAAAGTTGTTACAGGTGAAGTTGTCACAGAAGAAGAATTAGGAGGGGCCATGATTCATGCTGCCAAATCAGGAGTAGCTCATTTTGTTACTGAAACTGAAGAAGATGGCATATTACTCGTGCGTAAACTTTTAAGCTATTTACCTTCTAATAACCTCGAAGATCCACCTTTTATTCCCACAGATGATCCTATTGACAGACTAGACGATGAGTTAAACTATATCATTCCAGAAAATCCTAATAAACCATATGATGTTAAAAAAATCATCCTTTCTATTGTTGACAATCATGAATTTCTCGAAGTTCATCAGCTTTATGCTCCTAATATTGTAGTCGGTTTTGCAAGAATGGGTGGTATGACTGTCGGCATTGTTGCAAATCAGCCAAACTATTTGGCAGGAGTTTTGGATTGCGATGCAAGCAGAAAAGCAGCACGTTTTGTTCGCTTTTGTGACGCCTTTAACATTCCCATCGTGACATTAGTAGATGTTCCTGGTTTCATGCCTGGGACACAACAAGAATACAACGGAATTATCATTCACGGAGCTAAATTACTTTATGCATATGGAGAAGCCACTGTTCCTAAAATTACTGTGACACTACGTAAGTCTTATGGCGGAGCTCATGATGTTATGGGATCAAAACAGCTAAGAACAGATATCAACTATGCCTGGCCAACAGCAGAAATTGCTGTTATGGGTGCTCGTGGAGCTGTAGAAATTATAGAAGCTAAAAGGCTTGCTCAAATTACTGATGAAGAAGAACGCCGTAAATTCATTGAAGAAAAAGAACGTGAATACCGTGAAAAATTTGCTTCTCCTTACCAAGCTGCTCGCTATGGTTATATCGACGATATTATTGAACCAAGAAATACTCGTTTTCGGATCGTAAGAGCTCTGCAATCTCTCTCAACCAAGAAACAAACATTACCCCCTAAAAAACATAGTAACTTGCCCCTTTAAAACTATATTGAAATGAAAAACTATCTATTATTTCTTGCTCTCATGCTTTACTTTCCTGTTTTTTCACAAAAACAGGAAGACGTACGAATCAATGAAATTATGGGAATTAACAAATCATCTATTATTGATGAATTTGGAAGACATCAACCATGGTGTGAACTTATTAATACTGGATTTGGAACTGTGAACATTTCTGGAATGTACCTTTCAAACGATAAAAACAACTTAAAAAAATATCAAATTCCGGCAAATAATAAAATGATTCTACCTCCACAAGGGGTGGTTGTTTTTTTTCTCGATAGTAATGATCATTTTGGTATTTTTCATACCAATTTTCTACTTAAGCCAAAGGGTAGTCTTTATTTAACCGGCACAGATGGTAAAACAATTATTGATTCAATTTCTTTTTCATTTGTCTACCCTGACGAGGTCTTGGCACGAATCCCAGATGGAAATGGTAATTGGCAAAAAAGCAATATATTCACCCCTGGTCAATTAAACCAACATGAATTAAGAAGCAAGACAAATGAAATTTTCTCTACTCATGACCCTTATGGTTTTGCTGTTACTATCATAGCTATGTCTGTAGTTTTTTTTGCATTAATTCTATTAACTTTGATATTTTCCTATACAGGAAAATACTTTTCCCGCTCCATACACATTCCGATAAAACTCAAAAAGACAAGTAAAAATAACAAAGATGAAATTGAAGATACTATTGAATTAAGCAGCGAAACAATTGCTGCAATAGCAGCAGCAATTTATCAATATCAGTTACAACTTCATGATCAAGAATCAACTATCCTAACGATAAAAAAAATAAGCAAACCTTACTCACCATGGAGCTCAAAAATTTATACTTTACGACAATTACCCAATAAAACATATCGTCGATTTAATACAAATCGAAATCAAGGCTAAGGAGGGAAAACATGAAAAAATTTTCATTTCAGATTCATGGAAATAAATACGAAGTAGAAATTGAAGAAGCGGAAGGAAAAAATTTGTTGGTCCAAGTAAATGGTATTCCTTATCAAGTAGTGTTGGAAAAAGAAATTTACGAAGCAAAAACTCCAAAACTTGTTCAAGGAGCAACCATACCTAATACTGACATTGCTAACCAAACCAAAAAAACATCACCACCGTCTCTGGGCGGCGCGATTAAATCACCTTTACCTGGTGTCATATTAGAAGTGCATGTTAAAGAAAATGATAATGTTTCGATGGGTCAGAAAATCATTACTATTGAAGCTATGAAAATGGAAAACGTCATCTACGCTGATAAAAGTGGCAAAGTAAAAGCAATCAAAGTAAAAAAAGGTGATAATGTTCTCGAAGGTGATATTTTAATTGAACTTGAAACTTAAAACATAATATTATGAATTTTGGTCAGTTTGTCATTGAGAAGATTGAGCAATTTTTTCAATATACGGCTTTTGCCAACTTCACTATTGGGCACATGGTAATGATTATCGTGGGGTTATTTTTTATTTACATTGCCATTAAAAAGCACTATGAACCTTTACTTTTAGTACCTATCGGATTTGGAATCATTATAGGAAATATTCCATTTTATCCAGGTCTGAAAATAGGTATATATGAAACAGGGAGTGTTTTAAATTACTTGTATTTTGGTGTCATTCAAGGAATTTATCCTCCTCTCATTTTTCTAGGCATTGGAGCTATGACTGATTTTTCAGCATTGATTTCTAATCCCAGATTATTTTTAATTGGTGCTGCAGCTCAATTAGGCATTTTTGGAGCATATGTTTTTGCACTTCTCGTTGGCTTTTCGCCTCAGGAAGCAGCTGCTATTGGAATCATTGGTGGAGCAGATGGCCCAACTGCTATATTTCTTTCATCTAAGTTGGCTCCAGATTTGATGGGTGCTATTGCCATTTCGGCTTATTCCTATATGGCACTTGTACCCGTGATCCAACCACCTATTATGCGTCTTTTAACTACGAAAAAAGAACGTCTTATTCGAATGAAACCTCCGCGTGCTGTTTCTCAAACAGAAAAAATACTTTTCCCAATTATTGGATTGTTGATTACTGCTTTTATCATACCCTCTGGTTTACCATTGCTAGGGATGCTCTTTTTTGGAAATTTACTCAAAGAGAGTGGTGTTACTCGACGTTTGGCAGAAACTGCCCGTGGGCCTTTGATCGATATAGTCACAATTATGATAGGCTTGACAGTTGGAGCATCAACACAAGCAACTAATTTTCTCACAACCAAATCGATTGGAATTTTTACATTGGGTGCCATCTCGTTCATTATTGCTACGGCAGGTGGAGTTCTTTTCTGTAAGTTCTTCAATCTTTTTCTAAAAGAAGGCAACAAAATTAATCCTCTGATAGGTAATGCTGGTGTCTCGGCCGTCCCCGATAGTGCTAGGGTATCTGAAATCATCGGATTGCAATACGATAAAAACAATCATCTCCTCATGCATGCTATGGGACCCAATGTCGCAGGCGTGGTGGGAAGTGCCGTTGCTGCAGGTATCTTACTTTCTTTTTTGTACTAAATTTTACTTAGCTTTTTTCTTAATAATCAGAAATATCATTTCAAAACTTATAATAAAAAACATGGTAATAATCGTACAAAAAATTATGTCTTTGAGGATCGTAAATTGAAAACGAAAACTGAAATATTGTAAAAAATACAACACTGTGCTATATATCAAGGTCATTAAAAGCACATAACCCAACCATTTTCTCCAACCAAGCAATTTGCTATCAACCAAAGATCCTTCAGCAAAAACTTCCATTCTTGAAAAAAGCTGAAGTACGGATGGCCTAATAAAAGAGATAAACGTGAGTGCTGCAGCATGAAGGCCTTGTTTGGTGGTAAAGATATCCTCCATTAATCCTAAAAAGAATCCCACTAACAGCCCCGCATACCATGGCAAAGGAAGTGGCAAAATCAACAAAATCATGATATATGCAAATGAAGTATATGACTGATGCCAAGTGTAATAATTGAGAACAAAAATTTGAAAAAATAATATAAATAATGAACGCCAAAGAAATTCATAAAATCTCTCTAATTTCATTGACTTATGTTTGTAAATTTATGCAATTGGTTAATTTCTTCTTTTAATAAGTCGGTCACCACATAAACAATCGACAGGTTTCCAAAATCCACAGCCAGCTTAAATTCCAAAAGATAAAAAGAATTAGACTCATCAATATCAATTTTTTCAATGGTGCCGATGAGTAATCCGGCTGGAAATATATCTGAATAAGGACTAGTAATCACGGAATCACCTACCAATGGTTTCACGTGTAAGGGAATATCTTGTAAAATACCATATGAATAATGTTTTCCACTCCATGATGCTGTACCGACAGAGGGCTTACCTTTGATTTGAGCACTGACAAAAAAACGACTATTTAAAAACGAACGTACAAGGGCATAGTTAGGAGTCACCTCTTCAACAACTCCTACAATGCCGGTTGGTGAGAAAACACCTTGTCCTTTTGCTACACCCTGATTAGTTCCTTTGTCTATCGTGATGTAATTATCTTTATATTGAGTTGTACTACGGATTACTGTTGCAGGAACAAATCGAAACCGTTGCCTATAGAGTGTATCATTTTTCTGAAAACTTGCTTGGTAAGAAATCAAATATGATGTTTTTAGCAGAGAACGTAAATATGCATTTTCTTTTTTGAGTTGTTCGTTTTCCTGTTTTAAATAAAAATATCCCACGATACTTTCACGAAGATAAGATATTTGACCTTCGATGGCTACAAAAGAATTAAAAAGAAGTGTTCGTTGATACAATGAATTTTCGTAAAGCATGAGCAAAGACAAAACTTCTAAAAAAAGAAATAATAAAATATGCTTAATTCGTTGTAAAAACAACCATAGATTTCTCATTACTATTTAAGCAAAAAGGGGAAATTATCAAAATTTTTCAATGCAATAGCTGCTCCACGAGCAACTGCATGCAAGGGATCTTCTACTCTATGAACTTTTAATTTTGTCTTTTCTGATATCCTTTTGTCAAGACCTCTTAGAAGTGATCCACCTCCTGTCAGGTAAATTCCTGTTTTTAAAATATCAGCAGAAAGCTCAGGAGGCGTATTTTCAAGGGCATTAAGAATAGCCGTTTCTATTTTTAGAATTGTTTTATCTAGAGCTTCAGCAATTTCATGATGGCTAACCATCACTTCTTTAGGTATTCCTGTCAGAAGATGTCTTCCCTGGACGGGGAACTTAGGGGGAGGGTTATCAATGTCAGGAATAGCTGCGCCAACTTCGATCTTGACGCGTTCAGCCGTTCTTTCACCGATACTAAGGTTATGTGCCTTACGCATGTATTCTTCTATGTCAGCATTAAAATCATCACCTGCAATACGAATACTTTTGTTACTTACGATACCTCCTAAAGCTATAATGGCAATTTCACTAGTACCTCCTCCAATGTCAATAATCATGTTACCTGTTGGCTCCATGACATTGAGACCTATACCTATGGCAGCTGCCATAGGTTCATAAATCAGACGAACTTCACGAGCTCCAGCTTGCTCTGCCGAATCTCTTACAGCACGAGTCTCTACTTCAGTTATCCCACTTGGGATACTAATCACCATTTTCAAAGCTGGTGGAAAAAGTGGCTTACGCTTATATATTTTGTTTATCATTTCTCTCATCATGTACTCAGCCACCTTGAAATCAGCAATAACTCCATCTCGCAACGGACGTATAGTTTTAATGTTTTCATGTGTTTTACCATGCATCATCATAGCAGTCTTGCCCACAGCAATAACTTTGTCTGTTTGTCTGTCAATAGCTACAATGGAAGGTTCATCCACCACAATTTTATCATTATGTATAATGATGGTGTTAGCTGTTCCAAGATCCATGGCAATTTCACGAACGAAAAAATTGAAAATTCCCATATAACCCTTTTTTAATGTTTAAAGTACCTTTGATGTGTAAAAATAAGAGAAATTGTTTTTTCTTTACAAAATTGAATAATTTCTTTGTCTCGGATACTTCCACCTGGTTCGATAACTGCCTTAATACCTTCTTGATAAGCAAGTTCAAGACTATCAGTAAAAGGGAAAAAACCGTCACTAACCAGAATACCGCCATTGAGATCAAAACCAAAACGTTTAGCCTTCTCAATAGCATGACGAACTGCATCAACCCGATTAGGTTGCCCCATTCCAGCACCAATTAATTGCTGGTCTTTCACTATTACAATGGCATTGGATAATAAATGTTGAACCACTTTAACTCCAAATTTAGCATCAGCTAATTGCTGATCTTCTAGTTCATACCCAGAAACATATTCCCATTCTTCAAAATTTATTTTCTGTTTTGTTTGCAATAGGTAACCTAGATTGATTTGCCTTAAAACACGATCTATCTCAGGAAACGACTTTATCTTAATCAAAATCCTGCTTTGCTTAGCGGACAATACTTCAAGAGCATCTGGTGTAAAAGATGGTGCTAAAAGCACTTCATAAAACATTTGCGATAAAAATTCTGCATCCTGCCTTTCTACCTGATCATTGGTTGCGATGATCCCCCCAAAGGCAGAAATAGGATCACTAGCTATAGCTCGTTGTAGACTTTTTTCATGAGATTTTCGAGAAGCTACCCCACATGGATTACCATGCTTGACCACCACCGACACTGGTTCCTCAAATTCTTGCAACAAAGAAAGCGCCGAAGAAATATCAAGTAAATTATTATATGACAATTCTTTTCCTTGCAAAATATCGAAATATCGAGTTAAATCTCCATAAAAGTAACCTTCCTGATCTGGATTTTCACCATAACGTAACCTCATAGGATTTCCCAATACAACAAAATTTTCGCATTCAAATCGGCCTAGCCAATTAGCAATGCAAGCATCATATTTGAACGTGTTGAAAAAAGATTCATATGCAAGCTTTCTTCGTTCCTCATAAGTTGTAACTTTCTTTCGCAAAATATCACGCAAGACTGGTAATTGATCTTCCGATGAAATTACGACAACATATTTATAATTCTTCGCAGCAGCACGAATAAGAGATACACCTCCAATATCAATTTTTTCGATTAATGCATCTTCATCTTTTCCTAGTTTAAGATATTCTGCAAATGGATATAATTGTACGCAAACTAAGTCAAACGGTTTTAAATTGTGGTCGACTATATCTTGACTATCGGGTAGGAAATCGTTTCTGGCAAGAATACTTCCAAAAACAAGTGGATGCAGAGTTTTAACTCGCCCATCCAACATAGCCGGATAGCCAGTCCACTCAGAAACAGAGGTACAAAGAATTCCATGTTCTCGTAAGAATTGAGCTGTCCCATCCGAAGCTATGATTTCTCCTTCAAACTGACGAAGTTCAGGAAGGACAGATAATAAAGCTTTCTTATCGAACCACGAAAGAAAAATTCTTTTAATTGTTCGTTCTTCTAGCATAATTGATATAATTCACTGCAAAAATACAGGAATAATAAATAACAAATAGCACTCTTTTAACAAAAGCATATTTATATACCAGATCTATACAAAATCTTTAATCCGGGTTTTGTTACCACGCCTGTTGATTGCCTAGCATCAATAACAACCTCGACAGGCTCATTAAATTGAACGTGTCGAATGAACTCATTTTCATACCGTGCCTCACATCGATCTAAAAAATCATAATCAATCCATCCCTTTTTTTGATAAGGATTTATGGTCAAGTACCCCACTCGAAACGAAGTTAAGTTTTGAAAAAAATGCGTTCCCTGGCTTGGATCAATTTGATACTTTTCAAGACTAGTTTCTACGATAACTTTAGCAGCACTTACATGTGGCCATTTAACTGGTATTCCTAGCCATGGATCGCTCGTACCCCACCGACCAGGACCAATCAGTATATAATTTCGCTTTCTTTGGACAAAAATCTGATTCATCTTATCGATAGAAGCAACCATTTCCTGAGTCTTAGAGGGATCAAATGAGTTTGGCTTTATATATATAAGATCCCTAATATTTTCATAAACTCCATTTCCCAAAGCAGAAGGACTGAATATCATACAACATGTAGGAGTAATTTCATTGATCTCGATTTGAACAAGTTCTTTATTATCAACAATAGGTCTTATTTGAAGCAAATGTAATATAATACTATCATGGTGAGTTCCATCAAATTGTAATGAAAACTCAATTTCTACTGGTTTACCCATTTCGAATTCACATTTTTTTAAAATATCATATATAGCACCTGAAAGTGGGATTTTGTGATATTTGAAAATATAATTAAATGAAACCACAGGTATCCCTATGCCAGAAGATATAGGCATTTCTGAAAACATATCGTCTTGCACTGAATAAGTAGTCACTGCTTTTCGAACCATTGGCGAATCTAACATATCCCTCACTTTCAATCTGGTAAGTTGAGCGCTATCATCAACAGAAAAATTCACATAATAATTCGACAAATCTATCACCAAAAATTCTTTTTGTGTTTCTCGTAGCATTAACTCTTTGGTAGAAAGCTGTATGGCTTTTTCGGGATGCACCGGAGAAATTCGAAGACTTAAACCACCATCCACTATGTATTTTCCAAGACCTAGTGCAACATTGAGAATTCCATCATCAGAGCGTTCACCTTCTAAAGGATAAAAATTAAGGGATCTTGCCACCCCACTGAGATACGGAAAAAAGTACTGTTTCCATTGTGAGCCACTAACCTCCTGAATAACAATGGCCATCTTTTCCTCATCAATCACGTTCGATGTCGCTCTAATATAAGATTTACTTCCTTGATAATATACTGAAGCATATACTGCTTTAATTGCCTGTTCCAAATTATAAAGCCTTTGTTCAAACGTACCAGTATTAGGAATAAGATAAGTACTATAAATGCCAGCAAAAGGTTGATAATAAGAATCTTCGAGTAAGCTACTCGATCGAATGGCAAGAGGTTTTTGAAATACATCTAAAATTTTTAAAAAGTCATCTTTCAATTCGACAGGCAAAGGACAAGAAAGAAATTTTTGAAATATTACTTCATCATTTTTTTCTTGAGCAGACCACTGAAAAAGTTCATTTTCCTCCATAAATCGAACGAAATAATCGGTTGTCAAAACCACCGTTCTTGGTATAGAAACTTCTAAGCCAGGGTAAGAATTTGTTAAATTGTATTTTTTTATGATATGATCCAAGAAAGCAATGCCACGACCTTTACCTCCAAGATTACCCTTGCCTAATCGACTAACAATCAAATAAGGATTATAAGTTTCCCTGTCAAACGTGGCAATGATGCCTCTACTTCGCTGTGCACGATATCTAGCAATAGAATCATATAAAAACTCCCTCACTTCATCGAGATTTTTAAAATCCTGAGTTTTCGCTCTTCTAAAAAGATCTGCCAGTGAAAACAATGCTCTTGCTCTGAGCCATCTAGAAAAGTGATTTCGTTCAATGCTATATTTCAATGAATTGTGAGGTATCTTATAAATAATCTCCTGCAAAGATGCTAGATCACTAGCTCTCATGATCTCTTCACCGGTAACAGGATCAATTACAATGAAATCTCCAAACGACAAATATTGCCTAAAAAATTGAATCAGCTCCTGGTGAAGAGTCTTTGAATATTTATAGAGAAACTGAACACCTAATTGATCCGCGTATCTTTTATTAGATAAATCAGAAGATTGAAGAAGAATAGGAAGTTGAGGATCCTGCGATCGAACAATTTGGCAAAATTTTACACCAGCCATGGGGTCTTTTGTCCCACCACTTTTAAAACTTACATCCGAAATAATACCAAGAATGTTTGACTTGTATATCTCATAATAACTGATTGCCTGTTCAAAGCTCGTAGCAAGCAATATTTTAGGTCTACCTCGCATTCGCAACATTCTTTGGTGCTCGTTGAGACCTTCAGTCATAAAAAGTTGGCTTTGTTCGAAAAGAATTCTGTACATGGTTGGAAGGTAACTAGAATAATATCGTACTGAGTCTTCAATAAGAATAATTGCCTGCACGCCAATCTGACGAATATCATGATGAGCATTCATTTTATCTTCAATAAGTTTGATGATAGCCAGTAGAATATTAGGGTTCCCCAACCAGCAAAAAATTTGATCTACTGAACTTAATTCTTGGGTCATGAGCCTTTGTGAAATTTCTTTCGAAAAAGGAGTTAAAATTACAATAGGTACTTGGGGATATTTTTGACGAATGAGATGATTAAGAAGAAAAGGATCTATGTCGTTAATACTTAACATGTTGATGACAAGATCTATGCGTTCCTGTTCTAGCATTTCCAAAGCATGTTTACCTGAATGTACCTGAATAAAAGCTGGAGGATAACGAAGATTTAGAGAAACATATTCTTGAAAAATGCTTTCATTGATTCTTCCATCCTCTTCAAGTATAAATGCGTCATAATAACTGCAAATTAGCAAAACATGCTGAATACGTCTTTTCATGAGATGGTCAAAAGACGTATCTTGAAAAAAATAATGCTCCAGATCAAATTTTTCTCTGTATCCCATAGAAAAAATTTTTTCAAACAAGATGAATCATGGCTTTTCTTTGCTTGCCATCAAGAAGGATCTGAAATTTAGAGTTAAATTGTACTAAACGTACATAATCCAATTCTTCCACTGTCTTTTGATTAACTATCAAATCCCAGTTGATAAAACCCTTGTTATGAACCGGATCAATCGATACATAGCCAATATTTAATGACGTCAGGTTATGAAAAAAATGGCTTCCCATGCTAGCGTCTAAAGGAAAATCTTCCAACCCAAGCTCTACAATTACCTTTGCCTGTGAAATTTGGTTCCACTGCACAGGTATACCAATAAACTTATCTCTTGTACCCCAACGTCCAGGCCCTATTAAAACGTAATGTTTCTTTTCAGTAAGCATTTTTTCATTTATCTTTTGAATCTCAGTAGCTATAAGTTCCGTTCTTGTTTTATCGAATTGTTCAGGCTTCACATACAATAGATATGAAATGTCACTATATTTTCCATGACCCATGCTTTTCTCAGCTTTTATGATACATTTTTCATTAGGCACGCCAGTAAAATCAAGCTTTACCTCAGCTGTATGCCCAAGTAAAGGCTTTATTTGTAGGATGTACATTTCAGCCAGGGGTTCAGGATTAGATTTAAGTTGTATAGCATATTCAATTTCAACAGGACCACCTATAGCTTCTTTGAATACGTCAAGTAAGAAAGATATGGACTCCGATAAATTCACAACTCCATGCTTAAGGATGTTGGCGAAATTAATCACACGAGGTCCCTCTATATGAAGTCCAGGAATCAAAGTTTCATTGTTTGGATCGTACGTGCTAGCAAGGTGTTTTAAAGTGCCATGTCTTTCTGCATCATAAATGCTTAATCTTGCTAAAGATGACTCCTCACCTTGCAATATATCAACAAATTTTTTTCTGAGGTCTATGGCCCAAAACTCAGTCTGGCTGTTCTTAATTTCTTCCTTAATGGTTTGAACACTGACTGTCGGATATTTTGGACAAAAACGGTACGATTTTTCACCTTCTACTACATACTTTCCTAAACCAATTGCCATGACAGCAACACCATCTTCTGGCTCCATTTTCTCTAGAGGATAATAATTGTAAGATTGAGCAGTTCCCGCAATATGAGGATACCAGTAAGCCTGTTCATAAGCATTCCCAACAACATCTTGAATAATTACAGCCATTTTTTCATCTTCAATCTTAAAACCTACCGACTTAAAATAGGATTTTGAGACGGGTGAAAAAACTGAAGCATAAACGAGCTTGATAGCCAAAACAAGTTGTCTAAATCGTTCCTCAAAATCCTCATGTTGATTGGGTAAAAAATAAGTTTCAAAGATGCCAGCAAAAGGTTGTCTCATAGAATCCTCAAATAAACTAGAAGATCGTATTGCCAGAGGTTTATTAAGAATTTTTAATAGTTTCCTCAATTGCTTTTCTAATTTTGGCGACAATTTTGCCTTAGCAAAATTTTTTTTGACTTCATCGTAGTCTTCATTGAGAGCAATTTTTAGTAAATCATTTTCTCGCATAAAGTATTCAAATTCATCTGTTCCAATGATAGCAGTTCTTGCCACTTTGAATTGCACATTCCCCATTGAGGAAAACAGATTACTTATACTGAGAGCAGCTTGCAAGAAAGCTAGGCCTCTACCTTTTCCCCCAATGCTGCCCGACCCCAAAAGAACAATGTTATTATCATCGAGAATTTCAACTTCATCGAAAGGAACTAACCTGCCTTTATTTTGTTCCTCCCGATAACTCTTGAGAATTTTAAGCAAACCATGACGAATTTCACTCATTGAACTTAACGAGAGTATACCAGCATCTTTTATTCTTCTTACAAGTTCAATTTCACCTCGAGCTAAAAGCCAATGAATAAAGTGATTTTTTCTTAGATGATACTCGATTGAATCGTCAGGAATGTTTCTCAATATTTTTTCAAAATCACGTACATCCTTAGCTTCTGCTATGAAATGCCCTTGCGCTGTTCTGAATGTTAGCGAACCAAAATTTAGTGTATAGGTAATAAAACTTTTTAATTCATCATACAAAAACTCACTTTCTTTATGAATAAACACACATTTGAGCCGGTGTGCAAGATGTATATTTTCCAATTCGGTAGAATGTAATACAACAGGTAACTCAGGATACTTATTTCGCAAGTATTCAATAAGTTCTAAACCAGCACGTTCCTCCAATTTACCCCCTTTATAAAATTTAACATCTGAAAAAACAGTCAGTAAATAATCTCCAAACTGATCAATGTATTCAATAGCTTTTTCATAACTCTGAACATGTATGATTTTTGGTCTTGTTTTAAATTTCAAAATACGCAAAATAGGATCCTTTACTGTCTCATCAACAACCTTACTAATCTGTTCGAATAAAATGGAGTACAATTGAGGCAAAATCCTACTTGCATGAACCAAATCGTCTTCAATAAATAAGATGAATCTTACGAAAGCTCTTTGTATATCTTCTCTGAGATTTCTAGCATCCTCTAATAATTTCACCATAGTAAAGACAAGACTCGTCTCACCATTCCAAATAAATGCCTTGTCAATCAACTTAAGGGTAGAAGTTTTGGCAAATAATTCTTCCTGACTTTGCCTTGAGTTAACTAATACGTAAATAGGGATATATGGATATTCGGTTTTAATTTTTGCAATAACTTTTAGGGGAGTCGAGAGATCAGCAGTTATCATGAAAATAATCAGATCGAAATGCCTGTTCATCAATTTATCATAAATTTCCTCTTCACTACTTGCACCTGTTATTCTAGGGAAATACATTCCTTCTCTAATGAAAAAATTGTGGAAAAAAACATCGAGAAATTCTCCGTTGTTCACAATGTGAAATGCATCATATAGAGTAGAAATAAGCAAAATTTCTTTGACAGAGAATTTCATCAGATCCCTGTATGTATTTCTTGCATCATTTCTTTTTTGCAAAAAAGTCTGAAACAATTTAAAATTATGTTTACCTTGTGATGGAAGTGTTTCTGTTGAAGAGGATTCCGAAAGCCACGTCATGGCCTGCAAAGCTCGATGACTATTGATGTAGCCGGAGATGATTACAGCTATATTCTCAATAAGATCTTGTTCTTCTTTTAGAAATAGATTTTCTAAATTAATTTCCTTAACTATTTCAGATCTATACTGAACAATCACTTTACCTTTAGTTCCATCAAAAGACTGAAAAGATGCCTCAATGAAAAACTCACCTTCCTTTGCAAACCGATTAGTAGTAAATTGCAACCCCCCATATTCAATCGAAGCTTCTGCATACTCTGGAAATTGCATAGCAGGGGGTAACAAATAGCAAATATCCTGCAAGGTTTCTTCTAAGGTTTTATTTTCACGAACAACTCGAGATGCCTTATTGATAGCATTCAATTCTTTCAAACGTTCACGTTGTTCATACTTTAATCTTTCAATATCTTGTTCATTGAAATAAGTCATCATGAAACTTTTTTGTAAAAATATGAAATCCTTAATAGAAAAAAAGCTGCCCAAAGGCAGCTTTGCTACTATCAGATCCTATAGATTATTATTTTATGCCTAATTTTTCTTTAACAAAGGGCATAATATCATCAGAATCTTGATAATACAAGAGAACACCAACTCCAGTATCAAAAATATAGGTATAACCTTTTTCCTTTGCAACTGCTTCGATGGCTTTTTTAGCTTTGTTGATTAATGGCTGCAATAATTCTTGTTCTTTTTTAGACAAAAGTTCTTGCGACTGGTTTCTGAATTCTTCAATCCTAGTTTGTAAGTCTACCAGTTCTTTTTCTTTAGACTTTTTGACAGGTTCTAGATATTTTTCAGAATTTTCAAGATAATCCTGATATTTGGTCTGAAATTCATTGAGCATCATGTTCAACTGGTCCTGCAAATTTTTTGCATAATCATTCAAAACTTTTTCTGCAGAATCACGGCCAGGCATTACTTCCATTAAATCATTAGAATTAATATGACCTATTTTAATTTTTTGCTGACCGAAAATCATCATTCCACACATAATGAAAACCACAAACGCATATTTTTTCATACAATCAATTTTTGCAAAAATAAGAATTTATTTTTTGTAACCTAATTTTTGAAGAACTTCGTCACTTTTATCATATTTATCATTCGCATAGATGACGGTCGTTGAACCAGCTCTATCAAAAATAATTGCATAGTTTCCTTCCGTAGCAATTTGTTCGATAGCATTATACACCTTTTCCTGTATAGGACGAATCAGTTCCTGTCGTTTTTTGAAAAGTTCGCCTTCTGTTCCAAAATATTTTTTTTGCAATTCTTTGACTTCCTTTTCTTTGTTGATTATCTCTTCTTGCCTTTTCTTTTTCATCTCTTCACTAAGCAAAAAAGCTTCGTTCTGATACGCTTTATACATCTTATCAATCTCAGCATATTTTTGTTCAAGTTCTTTTTGCCATTGCAAACTTAATTCGTCCAACGTATTTAAAGCTTGCTGATATTCAGGAATGTGTTCAAGTATGTATTTCGTATCTACAAAAGCAAATTTTTGAGAAAGCAAAAAACCAGAACTCAAGAAAAAAATGCTCATAAAAACTAAAACTTTTTTCATATGATTCTTTTTTAATCAATTGACGAATTAATTGAGAAATGAAACTGTCCCTTAAATGGGTCTTGTATGCCAGGGATTTTATCAAAACCTATGCCATAATCTAAACCCAACAAACCAAACATAGGAAGGTAGACTCTTACCCCAAGGCCAGCAGAGCGTTTAACCTGAAAAGGTGTAAAGTCTTTAAATCGTAACCAAGTATCTCCACCTTCCATAAAAGCCAGAACAAAAATAGTTGCCATAGGGTTGGTCGATAATGGATAACGAAATTCCAACGTATACTTGCTGAAAATTGTAGCTCCCACTTGTCTCCCTTTAGAATCACGCGGGGTAAGTACCTGATTTCCATATCCTCGCATACCGATGATTTCACGTCCGTCTAAAGCAAAACCTGATAATCCATCTCCACCCAAATAAAATCTTTCGAAAGGCGACAAGCCAACATTAGCATTGTACATTCCAAGAAAACCATATTTTACCCTGAACATGAGGACTAAGTTCTGAATTAGCCTGGAGTAAAAAGTCATGGATAGTTTCCATTTATGATATTCAAGCCACTTGAATTTCTCTTCATCAGACATTTGAGAATAATCTCTTTTATTCATTAGCGAATAAGGGGGAGTAAATGCCGCAGAAATCGAGATATCTGAACCGCTTTTGGGAAAAATGGGATCGAAAGTCGAATTTCTTGAAAGAGTGATGTTTAAATTTATGTTGTTAGAACGTCCCTTGGTAAAAGTATAAGCTTCGAAAAAATCATCTAAATAATAATGTTGATAACCCAACGTGTAGAAAATGTTAAAATAATCATCTGGCCATTTAAGGCGTTTTCCTAGTCCCAAACTAATACCCGTGATTTTAATTACTTGCCTTTTTAATGTGTCGCCCGTTTCACTTAAAGTTCCATCTTTCTTTTTCGAAATACCATTGGTTTGTATGGAATGATAAACAGTAAAAGAGAACATATTGGGTTTTCGCCCACCTAACCATGGATCAATAAAATTAAAATTATAGCTTTGATAGTACAAGCCATTCGATTGTGCTCTGACGGAAACTTTCTGACCATCTCCAGAAGGTAGTGGCCTGTAACTTTTAAAATCAAGAAGTTTCCTAGCTGAAAAATTATTGAAAGAAAGTCCGAACGTCCCAACTATTCGTCCCATGCCCCACCCACCTGATAATTCCAACTGATCGTTCGAAGTCTCTTCAACAGTGTATTCCAAATCGACTGTGCCATTAACTGGATCAGGTTTGGGATTGACACCTATTTTTTCATTATTAAAATACCTAAGTTGCATCAATTCACGCTGCGAACGTATGATATCAGCCCTACTAAAAAGGTCGCCGGGTTTTGTTTTTAACTCCCTAAGTATAACATGATCATTTGTCTTTGTATTGCCAACTATAGTTACATCATTAATGATAGCTTGTTTTCCCTCATAAATTTGCAATTCAATATCGATCGTATCATTGTATATTTTCTTTTCTATGGGACTAACAGAAAAAAACAAGTATCCATCGTCCATGTATAAAGACGATATATCTTTTCCATTTGGATTCATGTAAAGACGAGTTTCGAGCCATTTTTGATTATAAGGATCACCCTTTTTTATCTCAAGAATATTTTTAAGTTGTTCGTCAGAATATTTTACATTACCACTAAAGGTGATATCACCAAAATAATATCTATTACCTTCATCGACAAATACGTATACAATCAAACCCTTTTCCCCACGAACGAGAGAATCTTTAATAATACTAGCATCTCTATATCCTTGTTCTCGATATTTCTGCAAAACAAGATATTTGTCTTTTTCAAAATCCGATCTAATAAGCTTTGAAGTTTTGAAAATTCCATAAATTCTTTTTTCTTTGGTATCTTTCATCGTCCTCTTGAGCTTACTCTCCGGTATAGCAGATGCTCCTATAAAATGTATTTTTTCAATTTTAACCCGTTTTCCTTTATTTATTTCGAAAGTTAATGTTTTGTAAGCACCACCGACAGAATCTGAACTCAAATAATATCTGACATCTGCCTCATAAAAACCTTTTTTTACAAAATAGTTTTCGATGATTCGTTGAGCATTGAGAATAGCATATGTCGTAAGGATGTCACCTTTTTTTAGATTTATTTTTTCTTTGATGTTTTTTGCTTCACTTTTCCGAAGTCCTCTGATACCAACAGCCAAAAGACGCGGCCTGTCTTTAATGTCAATATTGATATAGATAAAATTCCCTTCAACACGAGTAAGTGAAATTGTTACATTTTCAAAAGAACCATTCTTATATATTCGCCGAATAGCGTCTGAAAAAATATCGCTTGGTAACTTAACCTTTTGCCCAATACTTAATCCGGACAAGGTAATGATGAGATCCGGGTTGGATACATTTTCGCCCGAGACAGTAATGCCAGCAATTTCATACTCTTTTGGAATTCTGTAATCCAGATTTAGTAAAACTGTATCTTGCTGCGAAAAAATAAAAAAAGATGTTTGGAAGATAAATCCAAGAAAAAAAGAAAATTTATTCATCATGTTGAATTTGCTCTGAAATTTTTCCAAAACGCCGTTCACGAGAATAATAATCTGCCAGTGCTTTTTCAAATTCAGTTTCATCAAAATCGGGCCATAGAACTGGTGTAAAATAAAGTTCAGTATAAGCTAATTGCCAAAGTAAAAAATTAGAAATCCTTAATTCACCTGAAGTACGAATTAGCAAATCGGGATCAGGTATATCATTCGTATAAAGAAAACGAGAAAATAATTTTTCGTCAATATGGTCTAAAGTTATTTTTCCATCCAATACCTGACGACTAATCTCTCTGGCTGCTCGAACAATCTCACACCTTCCTCCATAATTTAAAGCTATGTTGAGCACAAGGGTAGAATTCTGGGCTGTTTCTTCCTGTAATTTATTGATCATTTCTTGAATATGCTTCGGAAATTTACTCAAATCCCCAAGTATGCGAAGTTTAATTCCACGACTAGTAAACTCCTCCCGTTCTGAATGCATTCTTTCGACAAGTAAATTCATCAACCCTTTTATTTCGTTTTCGGGCCTGTTCCAATTCTCAGTAGAAAAGGCAAAAAGGGTCAAATATTGTATTTTGTTTTTGATAGCAGTTTTAACAATGGTCTTGACTGTTTCAGCCCCTTTGGTATGACCTGCAATTCGTGATAAACCTTGTTTCTTTGCCCATCTTCCGTTTCCATCCATGATGATAGCTACATGCTGCAGAATCTTCTTAGTTCCCATGATTTATCGATTAAATATAGATTGATTTTGTTTTTTCAATTTTTGAAAAAGGCTTTTTCTATCCTTATTGCGTCTTCCTGAATAACACGATTCAGATTTATCCTTAATTTTGAAAGAACAAACTAATCCAGCCCACCCATACCAGTCCTTGGTTTGATGATTGCCCCGATCAAAATCTTTCTTGCCACCTGTCTCATAGTATGAAGGATCTGACAACAAAAGTGCATGAGCACCATTTTGAGATAAAATCACCTGAGGATCAGGATAGGTCTTACTACAATCATCCAAGTAGTCGGTAAACGTCATTCGCATGCCCCATTCGACTCCGAAGACAAAAGAACCAGTTACATTCCACTTTATACCCATCCCAAAAGGAAGACTCACTGTTACCAAGGAATAATTCTTTCTATCAGGATATGCCGTTGTTCCTTGTCCTTCGGTGCCGAACTGATGTAAATAATACGTTTCATCATTAATTATTGCAACTGGATTAAATCGAGTAAAAGTAATTCCTGTAAAAAGATAAGGTGTAAATGAGTATTTTTCAGAACCTATTATGAATTTCTTGTATGTCAACTCATAGATGCCAGCTAATTCAAGCAATGACGACTGAAAAGAAAGTTTCCTTTCAGGATAATAAGAAGAAACTTTATCATCCCCACGAATGGAACCATATAATACTTGCAGTCGCAGGCTCATTCGTGAATTAAAATTATATCTATACATCCCACCAGCAGAAGGTTGTGTCTGAAGAAATGGATATAAAGGGTTTAAATCACCCATGTAATACATTCCACCTGCTAAAATACCAATTTCGTGTTGCTGTGCAAACAAACCTGCAAATAAAGTATATAATATAACTGTCAGCTTTTTCATTAGATTTATTAACGGTAATTAGCTTTCTTTATTTTAAAATTAAACCCATTCAAATGAATGGGTGACAAAATTATGCAATTTTATGATGGATAAAAGGCTAAAATTTTGGAACCGAAAAACCTCCTTTTCTAAGTTTATAGTAAATAGTAATCTCAGCAAACAAATAGGCATCTTTGTATTTAGGATCACCGCGCTGTTCACCAGGTAAAGTTTGAGCCTCAATGAGACCAAGCGAAGGATCAGCAAGATAAGCAGCGATATCACCAAAATGAGCTCGTATTTCATCATTATCATAATACGTGGTACTTACATCATCAATATAATCAGTAAAAGTTTTTCTCATACCATATTCAAGACCAATAGAAAAATCACTCGTCAAAGAATAGCGGAAACCAATGCCAGCAGGAATACCTATTTGAAAACGATGATAAGGTTTTCGAGTTTCGACTAGGCCCTGTCCTTCTGTATGTAATGGCTTCAGGTTATGCCAGGATCCGTCAATGTATCGGCCTTGGGGGTTAAACCAGAAGAAAGCTATACCACTAAAAAGATATGTTTCAAAATTCAACTCTCTCCAACCACGAACTCTTCTAAAACGTGTTGCTTTTAATTTATAGCGATGCCCCTCTCGCTGGATCTGAGTAAGAAGTACTTCAAACTGCCCTGCAGTTTCAATGATAGGACTTCTAAAATTGAGATTACGATTATTCCGAATTGGTTCTTTAGTAAATTTATCATCGCCGTATAAATAACCAAAATGAAAATTTCCCCTTAAAAAAAAATATTTCCCTCCTCTATATCTATAACCCATACTTACAAGCGGTCGTGTTGATTTCCAATCAAGATCTCGAAGAGTATGAGTTCCTATTTGGTTGGCACCACCAAGGTCTCCAAGAAAGTTTGCAGCACCAATACCCACAACCAAAAAGCGCCTATCCCTTCTCCACATTTCATAAAACTGTGCATCCAAAAATAAAGGCATGAGCACTAACAACATTATCAACAATAGCATGTATTTTTTCATCATATGTATTTTTTTACAAAATTAATAACTTTTATATAAAAGAAAAATTTTTTTCAGTAGATTTTTCATCATTGCGTATATCTTCACCCCATTTCATCTTTTCCCTTAAAATGTTAAAAAAATTATCACCTGGCATTTCCAGAAAAGGAATAGTAAAAGGTGCCTTTTTAACAATTATTTCCACATCATTTTCCACAAAAAACTGCATGGAATCAGCTGAAACAACAAATCGCTTTGTCCTCCCTTCTGGAATAAATGATATCACATAATTATCAGGAATTACAATAGGTCTGACAGAAAGATTATGCGGAGAGATTGGAGTAATGATAAAATCATGAACATCAGGAGAAAGAATAGCTCCCCCACAACTTAAGTTATATGCTGTTGAACCCGTCGGTGTTGACACAATTATTCCGTCACTCCAATACGCATTGAGGTATGTACCATTGATGTACGTTTTAACCAAAATCATACTCCCAGTATCGGTTTTGTGAATACACACATCATTGAGAGCATAGTATTCTTTTCCTGTCAATTCTCGTGCATTGGCTATTTCAAGAACTGTTCTATTAGATAACCTATAATTACCCTCTATGAAATTCTCCAGAACCAACGGTAAATCTTCACGAGGTGTGTAAGATAAAAAACCCATTCGTCCAAAATTTATTCCTAAAATTGGAATATTCCTATTTTTTACAATATTAACCGTAGCAAGTAAGGTCCCATCTCCTCCCAAGCTGATTACCAAATCAGTTTCTTCATCCAGCAAGTCGTGATCATCTAAAAAAACCGTATTCTTTGGCAACTGAAAAGCTGAAATTAAATCTTTTTCAAGATTTTTTGGGAAAAAAATTCTTCCTCCGGTTTCCAAAACTTTTCCAATGATGTACTGGATTTCTTGATAATATATGGATTGGTATGACCTTGAATATACAAAAACATTCATGGTTACATATTTAAATATTTAAACAATAATTGTAATCGTTCCTCGAAAATATCCTGAGAAAAATTTTCACCGGAAAGAGCTAATACATGATAATTGAATCGTTCAAAATGTGGTAGAATATAACTCACATCTTGTGTATCCAATTTTAAAAAAACTTGCATCAGCATACTATCAGGACATGTATGAACGAAAGTAGCAAGCACGTGAGCATTGTTTTCTTCAATTATTGATGAGATATGAGTCAGGGAGTAATCTCTAACTGGTAACTCCAACATGATAACAGCTCCCGGATAATGTGCAGATAGAAGTTCCGAAATCGACTCAAGTAATGATAGGGGTGAACAATATTTAACAAAACGATTTTTTCGATCCACGATAGGTAAAACAGATAATTTATGGGTAATAAATAAATAAAGCAAATCCAACACGTTGTCGGAAATTTTTCCGAAAACAGAGATAATTTTTAAAGGTAGGGCTCCAATAGCTTGTTTACTTTTTTTGAAACCGAGTATTTCGTTTTCATCTATGAGACCAAGATACTCCTCATTATTAACAATAGCCAAATGATTAATTTTATAATCTCTGAATATTTGAAGTACCTCTGAAACGGTGGAACTTGTTTTCACCGTAGGTATGGCCTCTGGCTTTAAGTCTTTTGCAAAAAAACCACTCATATTACAAAAATATGATTTTTACATAATTGATGATTTTTTGTTTTTTTTGCAAAAAAATGACACGACTCAGTGTAAACATCAATAAAGTTGCAACACTAAGAAATGCAAGAGGAGGCAATGTACCTAATGTTCAGCAAGTGGCTGTTGATGCTCAGCGTTTTGGTGCAGACGGAATCACAGTTCATCCCCGTCCTGATGAACGACACATCAGATATAAGGATGTCTACGATCTCAAGCCTCTTATTTCAACCGAGTTCAACATCGAAGGCTTCCCTTCAGACAAATTCATGCAGCTCGTTCTTGACATACAACCAACTCAAGTTACTTTGGTCCCCGATCCACCCGATGCATTGACCAGCAATGCTGGATGGAAAATCAAAGAAAATCTTTCTTTTCTCAGAGAAGTCATAGAAGCCATCAAGAAGAAAGGTATGAGAGTTTCTATTTTTGTCGAGACTGATTTAGAAAATCTCAAATATGCTCCGGAAACAGGAACTGATCGAGTTGAATTATATACAGAACCCTACGCCAAACTTTTTCCCCAATCTCCTCGAGAAGCGATTATGCCCTACATAAAAGCAGCTACCTTCGCACAAAACCTGGGACTAGTAATCAATGCAGGTCATGACCTTAATTTGCAAAATTTACATTTTTTCATTCAAAATATTCCATGGATAGCTGAAGTCTCTATTGGTCATGCTCTTATCTCCGATGCACTATATTTTGGTTTGGAAAATACCATTCAAATGTATAAAAGGCAACTCATGGTATGACCTACAACATAAAAGGACGAATCATTGTTAAAAAAAGTAAAATAGAATCAATCGATCGTTTTCATCCATGGATTTTTTCAGGTGCAATAAAGACTGTTGAAGGTAATCCTGCCGAAGGAGATCTAGTAGAGGTTTATGATCATCATGATCGATTTCTTGCCATTGGTCATTACGGTAATCAATCCATTGCGGTTCGAATATTATCTTTCTCACCCATCAAAGATTTAGGAGATCTATTTCAAAACCGTATAAAATCAGCATATGATTTTCGCTGCCGATTGGGATTCCCATCTCATCAAACTAATGCATTTCGTCTCATTTTTGCTGAAGCCGATCTACTTCCTGGATTAATTATAGATTACTACAATGGGCTTGTTATGATCGAGTACCACAGCCGCGGCATGGTAAATCACGAAAATGAAATTTTACAAGCTTTGCTTAGCTTGCGCCATGACTTACCCATTTATACAGTGTTGGCTTATGAAAAAAATACACAACCTAGTTCTAAAAAATGCATATGGGGCAAAGAACCTTTCGAGGAATTATACTTTTTTCTAGAAAACGGTCTTACCTTTCTCTTGCCATGGAAAGAAGGTCAAAAGACAGGTTTTTTTCTCGATCAACGAGAAAACAGAAGTTTACTAAAACAAATATCTCAAAACAAAAACGTACTGAATATGTTTTCTTACACAGGAAGCTTTTCAATATATGCTTTAAAAGGCAATGCTCTTTCTGTTACGTCCGTAGATAGTTCACAGAAAGCAATAGAAGTATACCAAGAAACATTAAAGGTAAACGGGTTTTCGCAACAACCAGCATTTGTTGAGGATGCTTTTGACTTTTTAGAAAGTCTAGAACCTAACATGTTTGATATTATTGTTCTTGATCCACCAGCTTTTGCTAAACACATACAACATCGACATCATGCTTTACTTGGCTATAGAAGAATCAATGAACTAGCTATTAGGAAAATTAAAAAAGGTGGACATATTTTTACTTTCAGTTGTTCTCAGGCTGTATCTATGACTCAATTTATAGGAGCTATTACTTCCGCAGCCATCCATGAGGGAAGACATATAAGGGTTGTTTCTTATCTTAATCAATCTCATTGTCATGCATATTCTGTTTTTCATCCAGAAGGCTCCTATCTTAAAGGTTTATGGCTTTATGTAGAATAATTTTTTTTATTTTTGTACAATAAAAATCTAAAAAATGAAAAAAGTAGTTTTGTTTTTCGTCTTTAGCTTTATTTTTGTTTTTTTGCAAGCACAAGAACAAATAATCGATGATATAGATATCAAAGTTGACCTCAAGGAAAAAAAGCTTATGATTACCATCAAGGATGAAAAAGTTAAAAGCTACGATCTTGTGGTGTACAGAACTTATGAAGACGTCATTCTGTACCAAAATAACTTACGTGATAATCCCATCGTTTTTGATATCTCTCAGTGGAAACCAGGTATATACCATTTTAAATTTGATTACAATCATATTACCCAATTCCGCCATTTTGAGTTGGTCCCACTAGAATAACTTTTCAAATTATCATTTACAATGCAATCTTAGAGTGACTTCTAAATTGCCAAAAGCTATAACAAAATGGATGTTGGTGTTATCTAAAAAAATTATCATCTTGTTCAAAAATTTTCAACGTAAAATTTCTTATAAGCACAATAGCTATTCTCCAAAAGTAAAAACTTAAATTCCTAAAGTCATTCTAACCCCGAAAACCTTGGTGAATTACTCCCAAAAAACAAATAAGCTTGTACGTGAGAATTTGAAATTTATATTTTTTAAGGGAAAAAAAACAAAAATCATTACTAGGTGCAACGACACAGAGAATGGAAACAGCTGATCATCTCTGTCATTCTGTCCCTTAACGTAATTGAAAACGATATGATCCTGTCGATTATTAGACCAATATTTGCTCATACTTTAGTAAGCCCCATACAGCATTACAGTTTTTTACCAAGAATTATCCCATTGTAAATCAATGGGACACAAACTGTATTTGACACCATATCTCGCCCCGTTAACCTTACGTTACTCACTTGAATATTGCTAGCTGTGATCTTGAGAAGAAATAGAAATTAAGAAAAAATAACAATACTGCTTTCATACTTTTTTCAATGGTATGATGACTCAAGTGTTTTTTAAGCCTAAGTTCTTAAATTATTAGTGCCAATTAATAAATTGGTATAAAATTACGAGCTTCACTTCAAATTTAAATCTCAATTTAAATCAACTGTTCATTATATCACAAGCTCTTAGTTTTGATATGATTTATATCATTTTAATTTTTACTTGCTAAAAAAAATTACAATTTTGTAAAAATTTAAATTTAATGATCGAATACGCAAAACACATACTGCAGCAACAACACATGAAAGTGACACCACAACGACTTTATACACTTGTTTATTTTTTAAAAGAAAAAAATCATCCAACCGTAGATGAACTTCGTCAATATCTACAAACTTTCATTCCTAACATTTCTAAAACTACTGTGTACAACGTATTGGAAGATTTATCCCGTGCTAAAATTCTTGAAAAAATACCCACACTTGATGGAATCATCCGATACGACATACAAATTGAGCCACATCATCACTTGATAGACATATCGAATCATACCATCATTGATTTTAAAGACGAAGAACTTTTTGATGTGATCCAACATCATATTGCTCAAAAACTTGATGAAAAGTACGAGGTGGTAAACATACACGTCGAAATAGAAGTAAATCCTAAAAAACACGACATATGAAAACAAACAATTCCATAGGCATTGATATCATGAAAGCCTCAGAAATAGCTTCGAAGCTTAATCATCTGTTGGCAAATTATCAAGTTTTTTACCAGAATGTTAGAGGCTTTCATTGGAACATCAAAGGAGATAAATTTTTTGAATTACATTTAAAATTTGAAGAACTCTATACTTCTCTAGCGACTAAAATTGACGAAATCGCCGAACGTATTCTTACCCTTGGCTATACTCCCGATCATACATATTCTGACTACGTAGCCAAGAGTCAGGTTAAAGAAGTAAAAGATGTTTCCGAGCCTACACCTGCAGTCCAAAGTATTTTGGATGCTTTTTCCATCATCCTACCATTACAAAGAGAATTGCTTCAGCTTACGGCAGAAGCTATCGATGAAGGAACCAATGCTCTTATGAGTGACTACATCCGCGAACAAGAAAAACTCGTTTGGATGTACAGTGCCTACATTCAAAAAGTTTAACCTTTAAAACATTATAATTATGGAAAACACAGGAAGATTTCCTCTCATTGGCGAGCCAATGCCAGAGATGACCGTGCAAACCACTCACGGAGTTAAAAACATTCCCGCCGATTACAAGGGAAAATGGGTTGTTATTTTCAGTCACCCTGCTGATTTTACCCCAGTTTGTACCACTGAGTTCGTAGCCTTTGCTAAACGCTACGAAGATTTTAAAAAACTCAACACCGAATTGCTTGGACTTAGTATCGATCAGGTGTTTAGTCATATAAAATGGGTGGAATGGATCAAAGAAAAAGTAGGTGTAGAAATTCCCTTTCCTATCATTGCTGATTCGTTGGGAATTATGGCCAATAAACTGGGTATGATTCACCCGAAGAAAGGCAGTGAAACAACTCGCGCTGTCTTTATCCTCGATCCCAATGGTATCATACGCATCATTTTCTTCTATCCCCAAGAAATAGGGCGTAACATCGATGAAATTATCCGCTCCATACGTGCTCTTCAAATGCATGAAAAAGAAAAAGTGGCTATTCCAGCTAATTGGCCTAATAATGAACTTATCGGTAACAAAGTGATCGTACCCCCAGCCAAAAGTATTGAAGAAGCTGCTACACGCCTTAAAGAATACCAAGGCTACGATTGGTGGTTTGTCTATAAAGAAGTTAAGGAGTAGACCTACCTCCCTTTACCCCGTTTGAGCTGCCCATTGGGCAGCTTTTTTTTAATCAGTATTTCCTCGTATCTATGTAGCAAGTCTACTCATCAACTAAAAAAAATTTCGTGGTTTTACTTTTAAGTTCACCTAATTCTAATTAAGAATCAATTTCGAAACTCGTAACTTAAAATTATTCATATATTCATATTTGTAACGTTAAACCACAAACTATAATAACACATCCAGTAAATCATCTTGTAAATCATCTTTTATGTTTTTAAGAAAAGAAGACTTGTCCCTCCAGGTTTGTTAGTTGTTTTCCTCAAATGAAGATCCCCCTACTATTTTATCAACTCAGAATAGGTACATTAGAAAGTTTCATAAAACCTTTTCTTTTATTAGATAATTTAGATAAACGATTTTTTGATTTAAGCTAAATTTTTTTATATCACGTTTGAATTTTTTTACAATTCTATAATAAACTTTAGCAATTTCAATTAATCTCAATTAATTTTTGAGTAATTATAATACAAACTAGCGTAAAAACCCATCTTATCCCACAATCCAGAGAACCACCATCAATCAATTTGCCAAATAAAAAAAATGATAAATTAACAAAAGGTGGAGGCTGAAAACCACATTAAAAAACAGGGCTTTATTACCAAATTAATTCATCATTAAAAAAAGTAAAAAAATGAAAACAATAAAGTTAATTTATTTATTTATTACCATAATTGGAATCCATAATTTTGTTAGCGCACAATGCCAGCTAGATCAAAGCCAAACATACTCTAATGGCGGTAGAAGTGCCCGCAACATTCCTGGGGCTTATGAAGGTCAATCTTTCACAGTAGGAATTTCGGGTAAGCTTTGCAAAATTGAAATGCTGATGTTTAGCACTGTGCCTGGTCCTATGTCTGGTTCTGGAACTTTAAAAATATACTCAGGAAATGGAGTATCTGGCCCATTGCTTGCTTCGCAGACCGTTTATGTTTATGTTCCTTCAGGTGATGTATGGCAATCATGGACCATTTCTTCCCCTCCTACTGTTGTTGCTGGTTCCATTTATACATTTCAATTTATTCCAACTCAAGGAGGAGGACTGCCCGACCCTTATGGAGTACGCGTAAGTCTAACAAACGTACATCCAGGGGGAGTTGATCTTAATAATCCAACCGGTGATTTAGCATTTAAAGTTCATGTTCAAAGCTGTTCATTAAATGCAAATATTTACACTAATTCCCCAACATCCTTTTGTCAGGGAGGAAGTGCTATTCTTTATTCCTCTCAACAAGGAAGTCCCTTTACATATCAATGGTTATTAAATAATAATCCCATCAATGGTGCAACCAATTCAACATATACTGCAACTCAAACTGGTAATTATTCCTTGATATTAGACTCTCTTGGTTGTAAGGATACTTCTAATATTATTTCTATAACAGTATATCCATTACCATCGGTATCAATCAATCCAATTCCTTCATACATCAATTACTTTGCATCCCCCTTAACTTTAACAGGGAACCCTAATGGTGGAACATTTTCAGGTAGTGGAATTACAGGAAATATTTTCAATCCTAGTGCAGCCGGATTAGGAAAGCACACCATTTTTTATAATTATACAAACAATTATGGTTGTAGTAATTCAGCCAATGTTACAACTATAGTTTATGATACATTAGGTGTTGTATGCACGAGTTATGACACCATACTCATATCAGTTACAGATACATTGATAGTTGATGTAGTTCTTACAGGATTGCTCCCCCAAATAATATTAACACAATTCGTATTTATCCAAATCCGCTTCAACCCATTATATAGATAATGGAAATTATCTTACTATGTCAGGCTATACAATAAGAATTAGTAATAGCATGGGAGTCGTTGTATTTTCTCAGCCGATTAACCAACCATTATTTTACGTAGATCTCTCTACTTGGACTGGTCTAGGGATGTATTTTGTACATATCATCGATAATCTTAGCAATACAATTGAAGTAAAGAAAATAATTTTACAGTAAGGGTCCTCTATATAAAAGTTAACTTTGGCAACTGTCTTACCACAATTTAAATGGAAGTGATTATCATATTTTATCCTTTTTTGAGTTATGAAGAGGTTAGTAATTAAGTTTATAATGAACAATTAAAAAGATAGCATAAACTTCTGATAAATCTGAAAGTGCTTACAAGAAATTTGCAACAATAATGACAATTTTCATGAAAGCTTTATCATGTCAACCCCTTTCTACACAGAATCTATTATGTAATCTCGAACATGAAGTTTTTTGAAAATCCACGATTGTCCTATGATAGCAATTTTACGATTTGGATAATAGATGTTTCATGCCGTTGATTTAATCTTCAGCTATTTATAGCATAAATTCATCGTCGGTAATACGTTCTGAACATCCGCAACCCCTTTGGATCCAAGTCACCACACGATATTTGTTTGAAAAGCTTTCAAAGATATTTCTGTAAGATCTAGAATCGTTGTAGCTTCCATGCAGAATAAAAAGTGTAAGCTTAGTGGGGGCTCGGTGTGTACGTGAATGAGGCGTTCTCTGTCGGCTACGTTCATGAAAACGCTTGGTAAAATGGGATATCGATCTACGGTTGGCGAAACCAATACGCTAATGTTATCTACTTGTTCACAGCTTGTAAAAGCAAAGCTGCTATCAAGTACAAGTAAATCCTCTTCATTGCTTCTACTTTCTTGTTATAATGTCATTTGTAAAATAGCACATAACTTGTTTATATACGTACGAAAAGTAATCTAACACAGATGATGTTTAATGGATTAAAACAAATTTTGGCAAGATTTATTGATTATAAATTTATATAAAAATTTCAATTTACTTACAAACGAATAAAATATAGTCCAAGATTACCATGAGCACTAACTATGCCCCAGACATAAACGTGTATTCGTAATTTAATTCTAAAAAAATTGCTGCTAGACGTGTACGAATTTACAGTGTATTGTGCTTTTTACAATGGGTAAACACATAGTGAAGTAAAGGAATATTCTTTCTTAACTCCATCCATAAAGCTGATGTGGGTATATTCACAATCACAAGGAGCAGAAGAACTAGCGATAGAAAGAAAAGGAAGACTAGGATATATGTATAGAACATTTAGAGAAGTTAGATTTTAAGTTCATTTTACTGAATCCATTATTTATAAAGTAAATGTTTGGCAGGAAGTACGATGTAAAAAAGATGTCCAATAGAGACATTGCTTTAAAAGGATTATTTGCAGTAGTCTTGTTCCTGATGAGAGCATACGGAAGTTGTATATTTAAACAATACTTCAGCAATGACATACCTCAATATCATAGGAAAACAGAACGGAACTTAGAGATGGGGGCAAGTGATACCCAGTTTTGAAAACAATATATCAAAGAAATAGTATGCTTGTTATAGAAAAAATAATTTCAGGAGCAACAGAAGCCGCAGAACTTCTTAAGTGTGTAAACAGACAAAAAACAAACACAATTTCATAGAAAAAAATAAAACCTTTCAAAAAGCCTATTTCAAATTTCAAAAAAAAAAAATAAAATGTGATAAAATAAAATTTTATATTTTTGCCAATGATAAATTTTAACACTATGAGTTATATTACAAGTTATTTTGAAACAGTAGAAAAATTAAGCAAAGTCTTTAAAAAAAATAAAGACTTCAAAGAATCTATTGCTAGTCTAAGTGATTTTTTATTCGGCTTAAAACAAGAAATAGAAGATGGTGAAGAAATAACTGGTAAACTCTCTGAATGGATTAACGGCATTGAAAGGCTTCATAAACTTGGTTTATCTCCTAATGCTATCATAGATATCTCTAACTCTTTAAACGAAACTTTCGACATATACGATGACGACTATGACGATGATGACGACTATGACGATGATGACGACTATGACGATGATGACGACTATGACGATGATGATGACTATGATGATGATGATGACTAAAAATTATACTTGCCCGTTTGTTACATTAAAAGTTTTTCCTTAATTCGAGCTGTGAGTAATAATTTTTTTCTTGTAAGAAAGCGTTAAATAACGCGTAAGAGTATTTGTTGCATACTTTGCTATATGTTAAAAATATACTTGCATTCGTAAAAATCTTCTACGCTGAAGCTTTTGTTTCTGTATTTAAAGCATTAGTAAAATATAACAAGAAAAAATTATTTTTGAAATTCAGCAATTGTTAAACTCAGTGGTAATGGATATAGTGAAAAGTAGGGATGAAGCTATTTACCGAATTCGGCGTAAGATATTCTCGTGTGCTGGTAAGATTTAGCCGTAGTAAAATTTAGCGAGGAAAGCAGGTATATTTGTTCAAAATGTGTAGTAGTCTATCTATTTCGTATTACAGCAAACAGTTGGTTGCATGTTTCAAGAAATCGCAGTTGTTGTCGTTCTATATGTTGTTACATGTAAGAAGGTTGCAATACAAAGAAGTGTGCGGGATTGACTGAGATATTTATGAATTCGTTCGATTGCTCATAACATATTTACAGCTTTAGTCATTGTGAGGAGTGAAGTCCAACTTACCAAAGGAATTGTCGAAAACCATGATTTTTACCTGACTTATTCGAAAAAGGTAAACGAATTTAATATCGACTTGCATAGAAATAGCGTCGGCTGCTACTTCAGAATAATAGATCACAAAAAAATTTAAAGGGGAAAATAGAGTATACAATAACCCAATGAGGGTAAATTGTCGTGGTTGCATAGGAAAATGAACATCGTGTATGCATTGGTAAAAGATTGGATAACGAGCGAATTCTTATAACGAGTCAGCAACTACAATTCATGTTAGAATAAAATCAAGCAGTGGTAAAATGGTCATAGAAGTATGCGTATGCAACAAATCAATTAGCTAATTGGAACATTATAAACATTTTTAGATGATTTCCTTGTAGTTTCTACACAATAACTGTAAAATCGGCTATAATCATATCACGAAAAGCACATTGCCCATCGTTAAAATTGCAAGTTCCATTGTTTCTTCTACTAATACAACATATTGAATCAAAAAAATGAGTCTATAATGAATACACTACTGAGAATAGGACCAGATTAATTTATCTAGTCATATCATTTTTTTCTTAAATTTGTCAGGAATTTTTTTCTAAAAATTATTCGAAATAAAAAGTAATTAAGATTCGACACCGTAAAAGTTGGTTTGATCTTGTCACACAAAACGTAATGGATTTAAGTGATTTAAGTGTTTACTGCCAGGGATTTAAAAACTTTAGTCATTTTTTGTATGTTAGTTCTAAAAAATTTTTTACTACTGTCGCTTGATATTTTTTTTAATATTTTTTGTGTAACACATTAAGCAGATTGAGTATGAGAAATTTTCTAAGTTTATTTTTTTTAATGTTTTCAGTAAGCAATGTTTTTGCTCAAAATGAGACAAAAACGAGTGTTAAATTTTCAGGATTTGTAAAGACCGACATTATTTACGATACGAGACAATCATCGCCTGCTAATGCTTTACGAGAAGGTCACTTTTATCTTTTTCCAGACAGCATTCTTCGTGACTCTGATGGCAAAGATATAAACGATAATGATGTTTTTCATATACTAAGCATACAGACAAGGGTTCGCGCAAGCCTCACGGGTCCAGATGTGTTAAATGCAAAAACAAGTGGCTTGATCGAAACTGAATTTTTCGGAACTGGAGAAGGTGATATGAATGGTTTGAGATTACGTCATGCATTTTTAAAACTTAATTGGCCAAAGACTGAATTAATGATAGGGCAATTTTGGCACCCTATGTTTCCTGTTAATGCAATTCCTGGAACAATATCGTTTAATACAGGTGCACCATTTATACCTTTTTCAAGAAATCCCCAAGTTAAATTAAGTTATCGATTTATTCCATCTTTTTCTGTAAATTTTACTGCTTGGAGTGAAAGGGATTTCACAAGTACTGGCCCTGCTGGACCATCGAGCAGATATTTAAGAAACTCTGCAATACCCGGGCTAAATGGGGAATTTGTAATTAAGCTAGATTCAATTCAATTCCTTTTTGTTGCTGGCGCTAATTATTTTGAAATAATTCCCGAACTTAAAACCGATTCTAACTACTATTCTAATAGTAAAGTTTCTGCCCTATCTTTCTATGGTTATCTCCAACAAAAAATTAAAAACTTCACATCAAAAATAGGAGCCAACTATGCGCAAAATGCACATAACATCATGATGATCGGAGGGTATGCTGCTTGTGATATTTTAGACACAGTAAAAAATATAAAAAAATACACAAGTTTTGTGACAGGAACTATTTGGGCCGACTTTCAACTAAATTTAGCGAAGTGGCAATTAGGTATGTATTGTGCTTATGCGAAAAATATGGGGACTCTATGCGATTTAAAAACAGGTTCAAAAACATACGTACGTGGCCAAAATATAGATTACTTATATCGCATTTCTCCCAGAATTTCATATGTAGTGGATAAAGTTATGTTTTCAAGTGAAGTAGAAATAACCAACGCAGCATATGGCAAGTTACAAAATAATGGCAAGGTAACAAAAACCCACGATGTTAGTAATATTAGGCTTTTGCTTGCCGTTTTTTACAACTTTTAAACCGAAAAAAATTAATATTGTTTCAAAACCATCTCATTTCTAATGTTTCTTTAAAAAAATTTTTTTATTTATTTTACAATCCTCCAATTAGAAAATAAATGAAAATAGCTGTTATTTCAGATGTTCATGAAGACGTTGAAACTCTCGAACTTGCTTTCAGAAAAATTGAAAAGATAAAAGCAGATGAAATAGTTTGCTTGGGTGATATTATTGGTTTTAGTGTACCTTATCATAAGCATTTATCTTCTAGAAATGCAAATAAGTGCATTCATCTTCTATCTACTTATTGCAAATACGTAATTGTTGGCAATCATGATCATTATGCCCTGAGAAAACTTCCAATGCATATTCCATATACTTTTGTTCCCGATAATTGGTATGAGCTTACATACGATAAAAGGAAAGAAATATCAAACAACAAAATTTGGTTGTATGAAGAAAATGAACTCTCACCGTTATTAAATGAAAAATCATTGGAATGGCTCAATAGCTTACCAGAATTTGTTATCGCTAATTTTGGCAATCTTAATATTTTTTTTTCACATTATATCTATCCCGATATCACAGGATTTTCAGCCGAACACATGACTTTTTTAAAAAATTTTAAAATGCATTACGATTTTGTCCGACAGAATAACGCTCAGATAAGTTTTTTCGGTCATTTACACCCAACTAAAATGTTGATTTTTCAAACCAATGGAAAAATATTATACAAAAAAAATTCAAGAATAGATGAAACCTTGGGGGTTTGCTTACCCCCTATTGTGAGAAATGATTATAGATCTGGTTTTATATGTTTAGACCTGCAAAAAAATAAAATAGAATTACATTACATATGAAATATTTGAAAATTGTAAAAGGTCGGTTTCAAAATTTTTTCATCAAAATAGTATTCCCATCATTTATAACTATAATTCTTTTCAGTAGCTTCTTATTTCTTTTTCTCAAACCAAAGTTTGAAAAAACAATAATGGATAAGAAAAGAGAGATGATAAAAGAACTGATTAATGCTACCATCAGTATTCTCACAAAGTACCATAACGATGTAGAAGAAGGAAAACGATCCTTAGAGGATGCTCAAGCAATGGCACTTCAAGAGATAAGAGCATTACGTTACGGGATTGATAACAAAGATTACTTTTGGATCATTGATACTCAGCCAAAAATGATTATGCATCCGTACGTATTGGATTTAGTTGGAAAAGATTTAAATAATTATTCTGATCCTACGGGAAAAAAACTCTTTGTTGAAAGTGTTAAGCTAGTTAAAAAGCAAAAAAGTGGCTACATTGAATATATGTGGCAATTTAAAGACGATTCAACACTCATTTTACCAAAAATTTCTTACGTGAGTTTATTTGAACCATGGCAGTGGATCGTTGGTACAGGCGTATATATTAACGATGTAAAAAAAGAAATATCTCAATTAACTAATGAACTCATTGTCACTAGCTTAGTTATTACAATAATTATCATACTAATAATATCTTTCGTAACATTCCAATCATATAAAATTGAAGCTAAACGATTGAATGCTGAAGAGATGCTTAGAATATCTTATGAAAAATATAAATCTTTGGTAGAAGCATCTACCGAAGCTTTAGTCATGTTAAAAGATTTCAACGTAGTACAAACCAATGAATTGTTTGTTCAAATGACACAAGATAATAATTATTATGGTAAAAACATAGCGAATTACATTGATCTACCAAGTGATGTAAAAAACAAGATGATACAAAAATCGACTACATTCGACCCTTTTGAAACTATTCTTAAAACACAAAATAACGAGTACAAAAACATACTCATCAATATTTCTGCAGTTTCTATCATGAACGATATATATTACATTTTTACTATTCGTGATATTGGTTCTTTAGCTAGTACTAAACAACTACTTTCTCAGATTTATGAACAAATAAAAACTTTGCTTGATAGCTTGAATATTGGTTATGTTCGAATTAGCATTGATAAACGTGCACAATTATTAGACGCAAATATAACAGCGTTGAATATTCTTCATATCAAAACACTAGAACAACAAGACAAATTTTCGTTTATCTCGCTATATGTTGATCCCAACGATGAACTAAGTATAAGACAAGAATTAAAACAAAAAGAACAAATCAATAGAAAATTGATTAAAATAAAAACAGCTCATCATAAAGAAAAAGAAGTCTTTATCACTTTAAAATTAGTAAAAGACAATGCTAATAATTTCCTACATTGTGAAGGTATTATTGAGGATAAAGCTAATGTTTATAACTATTTTTCAACGTGGAATATTCCAAGCATTTTTAATATGAGTAGCAGATTAGACCAATTTCTGCTACCACTACAATTTGTCAATGACACAGCCACCTTTACAACTGTCATTAATTTATTAAACGATTATGATTATAAATACCTAATTGTAAAAGATAAAAACGACAATAAAATTGGATACATTACCGTAGATGAAATACTTTTCCCATTAACAAATTACATAAATTTTCATGAACTCAGAGCCTTTCAGATTATGAAGTCACCCTTAACAATAGTACAACATTCTCATACTGTTGGTAATGTAATAAACATCTTACGTAATAATCATCAAAGGCTTGCAATCATTGAAAAGGAAAATACAGAAGTAGGTGTTTTCTTACTTTCCAACTTTTATGAAAAAAATTACCATAAGTCTTTGAGTTTTTTGGAAGAGTTACAATATGCCAATTCGATCCAGAAACTTAGAAAGATTAAAAATGAATTTGATAGAGAAATAATTAAAATCATTCTCAACAGTGATGATTGTCTACCTATTTTTTCGATTTTAAGTGAATTACACGATTTGATAGTTCAAAAAATTATTTCTGAAGCTATTAAAGAGTTAGGGACACCACCATGCAGGTTTTCATTTGTTGTTTTAGGGAGCGAAGCAAGAAGGGAACAAACACTTGCAACTGACCAAGATAATGCCATCATATATGAAGATACCTCAACTTCTAACGAAACCCATTCATATTTTATAAAATTCGGCGAATTTATTACCAAAGTTTTAGATGATTTAGGCTACAAATTTTGTAAAGGCAACAATACTGCAGCTAATCCCAAGTGGACCCAACCGATTTCAGTTTGGAAATCGTATTTCTTTGAATGGATAAATAAAGGCAATCCTAAGGACTTATTAGATATTAATATTTTTTTTGATTTAAGAACTATATATGGAAATGAGTCATTAAGAAAACAATTAATTAATCACATTCAACAAACAACTCTTTCGAATAAAGCATATCTATCACTTTTAGCGCAAAATATTTCTCAAACAAAAATTTTTATATCAAACAATGTAAAAATAAAAGAGTTCATTTCCTTAATTGTTAATGCCATTAGAATATATTCACTAGCCAATAATATAGGAGAAACATCCACAATAAATCGTTTAAATATTCTCAAACATAAAGGGATTATTACGCCAGATTTACACTATAATTTGGTGGAATCTTTTAAATTTTTGAATTTACTAAGATTAAAACATCAAGCCAAACAATTATTACAAAAAACAAGTCCTAATAATACCATTGAATATACTTCTTTAAACGACTTTGATATAACACGTTTAAAATTTTCAATACACATAATTCATTTGCTTCAAAACAAAATCTCAAATGATTACAAAACTTATTTACAATAAATTAATTGATCTTAAATTTACTTGTTTTTAGCAAGTTTTACACTAAAGTAATGAGAATTAGAACAAGATGCTTAAGGATTATTTGCAACTTTTTTGTGAGTCAGTAAAGAGACTACGATCAAAACTACAAATGAAGCCGGAATGGAGAATATCCCAGGATTATCAATAGGAATTGGAGCATCAGCTGGATTCAGGCCATATTGTCCGAACATGGATGGTGAGAACAAAATAATACCCACTGATGTAATAATTCCAGTTAAGATCGAAGCAGAAATACCCTGTGCTGTTGTTTTATTCCAGAATAAAATCATGATTATTGCTGGTAAGTTAGCTGATGCAGCTATAGAAAACGCTAATCCTACCAAAAACGAAACATTCATACCCTTAAACAAAATACCCAGCAAAATAGCAATAATTCCCACTGAAAATGCCGCAACTCTGCCAGTAAAAACCTTTGCTTTTTCTGATAGATTTTTATTAAGATAATTGTCAATAAAATCATGAGCTATTGCTCCAGACGAAGCAACAATTAAACCAGCTACTGTTCCAAGTATTGTGGCAAATGCTATAGCTGTTATAAAAGCAAATAAACCTATGCCAAAATATTTTGCTAACAGAGGTGCTGCCATATTAGAACTTTCTACATCAAGTACTCCATTTATCATAGCTCCCAAACCCATGTACATGGTTAATATATAGAACAAGCCTATGGCCGCTATTGCCACAATAGTTGATCTTCTCGCATCTTTTTGACTTGGAACAGTGTAATATCTAATTAACACGTGAGGCAGGGCTGAGGTTCCAAAAATCAAAGCCAACATTAATGAAATAAAATTAAGTTTTTGCCAAATGGTTGCATCTTCCAATTTATAAAATAAACCTGGTCTCAAAACGACTGAACCAGGTGTAACATTTTGATACCATGCCATTACTTTATTTTCACCATCTTGAAACGAAACTTTAGTAAATCGTACGATTTGACTTTGCTCTATCCAGGAAAAGAAATTTATAGGATTCAACGGACCAGAAGACTCTACTTCTTTGCCATCTTCATTAACAATTTTAGCTAAATGACCTACTTGATAAAACTTGCGCTCCTCTTTGGGAGCACCATTATAAAAAACACCCTTTGAATTTACCACTATGGAAAACATTTCAACAATTTTGAAAGTATCTTTACCTTGAGGAATTAAATTAAAATATCTTTCTCGTCCTTCAAATGTTACTTTTGCAAATAGCTTATCCTTGACATGAATTACATCTAAAAACTTTATGTCCGCATTATCCTCAACAAAATATCCATCATCAGTTTTTATGACAGTGGCAGTTGCAAAATCGTGATATTCTTCATAGGGTTTTTTGTTTAGACCGTTCACTAAAACACTGACAGTTAAAATAATTGAAGAAAGCAACAACAAACCTCCTTTAATAAACTGAACGTACGTAGTAGAGGTCATGCCTGCTGTGGCTACTATAATAATAACAATACTTCCAACAATCAAAACTCCTAACCAGTGGGGTAAACCTAACAAAGGAACAACGAGGTCGCCAGCCCCAACCATTTGGGGTATGAGATAAAATATCGAAACAATCAATGTTGAAATTGAAGCAGTCAACTTTATTCCACGAGAATTAAACTTTGCATCCAAAGCATCTGTAAAAGTATATTTCCCTAATCTTTTTAGAGGTTCAGCCACAATAAATAAGGCTACAATCCAACCTGCTAGAAAACCTATCGAGTACAAATATCCATCATAGCCAAAAAAAGCAATCATTCCACATATTCCTAGGAAAGATGCTGCCGACAGATAATCCCCTGCAAATGCTATTCCATTCACACTCCAATGTATGGTTCCACCAGCTGCATAATATCCAGAAGCAGATTTTGTTTTTTTTCCAAAATAAAAGGATAATCCTAAAACTAAAGCAACAAAAATGATAAAAATTACGATAGCCTAAATAGAAACATCATAAACCATAACTTATTCCTTCTTATTCATTTGTTTTTCATACTTCCAACAAATGAGATGATATATGTATCCCAGAATAATGGCTACAATTATTAAACTAAAGCCATATACAATAGCTAAATTCAATCCAAACACTACTTTTACTCCCATCCATGAAGGATAAGTAATACTTATGTAAGTAAAACCACTGTAAAATAAAAAATAAGCAATAAATTACTTTACACCCAATGATGCTTTCTTTTTGGATGCTTTGTCTTCTCCTAATTTTACTGCTGGTCCATGCAACATATTTGTTTTTTTTATAATTTACGCCCACAAATGTAAGTAATACTTTCAAAAAAACAAAACATTAATTAGAATTTTTGTTTGATAAAATTGTTTTTAATTTTAAAAATGGCTTTTATACATTTTTAAAAGGAATTCGAATATCTTAATTGATAAGTTAGTACGAAACAAATTTAGTTTTAGCTTTTGTTGCTTTTTTTTCTGCAAAAAATAACTACATGCCTGAAAATATTTTAAGGTTTCAAGATATAAGATAACTTTTAAGTTTCTATAAATACTAAACTTTGACTAACTTTATCTTTACAAGTGGTGGATATTTCAAAAACTTTTTTCGTTAATGTTAAAAAACAAAAGACAGACTATTTTATTCAAACATTTTTCAAACCTCGTCAACCTTTCCGTTTGCAGATTATATGAACAACATTAATTTTAGCTTACATCTAAGAGAACAGTCTTACAAAAAGAGGTAAAAAGCATCATTGAATGTAAGTATGACTTTGTAAACTTTTTCCGAAGGCTTAGCTCGGGTAAAACTCAATTATAAGTGGGGATATATAGACAAAAATGGCACAGAGTATTGGAAAGATTAATCCGATCGAGAAAGCTATCACGTAGCCTTATTCTTAGCTACTACGTTCATGGATTAAACAAAGCATGCATGTTTTTGCAGCTATATCTCACAGGTGTACTTCTTTGCTCGCCGGTCTGATTCTGCTCCGAAAACATCGCTCAACGTCGAAGCGTCGTTCGATTCCCTTCCATCCTACTGCAAAACTTACATGAAATTTTTTTAAACTAATTAACGTATTTTTATTGCAAATCAAATTTTTTTATACTATCTTTGCCACCACCACATCACCCATTCAGCTACATGGAAAAAAAACCAACATCTCTTAGAACATTAGCTTCAAACCATCGGGCATCTCTTCTTCATCAACGACCTCCTTCAACAGCTGAAATCAACGTAATCTTATCCCTTTTCTTCCTCGACCCATTGAAACTTTCAGCCACGAATGCCTGCCAGAAAATAGCACAAACCGCGGCAAATGCTCCGATCGACCACCCCTCCCCACCATTCGGACTCAATTAAAATAAAGCCTATTAAACACATCACATATGTAAAACCCAAAAAAAAGGAGGTAAATATGAAAAAAGAAAAACAGAAAATGATCGTAAAAAGTTTCGTGAGCTTAGTTTTTTTGGGATTTTTAGCCCAGACCGTATTCCTCAAAGCTCAAACCAACGACCTACCAGACCTCATCCCCTACCGCAAAGGGTATAAATGGGGATTCTGCGACAAAAACAAGAAAATAGTGATTGAATGTAAGTATGATATGGTATCCTCTTTTTCCGAAGGCTTAGCTCTGGTACAACTCAATGGCAAATATGGTTTCATCGACAAATCAGGTAAAGAAGTGATAACCTTCAAATATGATGTTGCATATGATTTTTCCGAAGGCTTAGCTCGAGTAATACTCAATAAGAAGTGGGGGTTCATCGATAAATCAGGTAAAGAAGTGATACCCTTCAAATATGATTGGGCAAAGGATTTTTCAGAAGGCTTAGCTCTGGTAAAACTCAATGACAAATATGGT
>JAOAAK010000021.1 GCA_026418905.1 Bacteroidales bacterium
GTCTGGTTGAGAGTCTAAAACGATAAGCCGATAGGTGCTGTCTTCTTCTGTAAAAAGGATATTTTCAGGATAAACACGATATAATTTAATCGAATGATTGGTTTTAATTCTAAAACGATGTGGAAGTTCATCCCATGTCCATATCTTAAGAGGAGAAAGAGATTTGACAATTATGCCATAGAGAAATTCTCGCATTTTAGTTTGAATACTATCCAGCCAATGAGTTAGTTGAAAGGTTGAATCTAATTGGGGTTCATGTCCCTCGTTAGGTATGAGATAAAGAGAAACAGGCAAATTTAATTTTCGCGCGTGTTCAAAAATGCGTTTTGAACCATAGATGGAAGCAGAAAGTAGGGAACCTGCTTCAGGTGAAACGTTTTGAAAAGGATAATTATAGTCAGCAGGAACTATTTGATCATTTTCACCATGAATAAGCAATAAAGGAATTTTTTCATCGCGATCTATTAAATTTAAATCTAACAATCCACCCCAAAGATTAACAACACCGCGAATAGAATAGTTTACTTTGAAGTCATTACCAGAGCAATCGAGGCAACCAAGATCGGGTTGAAGCAAAAATGTGCTTCCACGAGTTGAGGGGAAAACTTCATCTTCTTTCATAAAAGCTGTCATAAGACTGATGAAGCCACCTGCACTGTTACCTGCAAGAAAAAACATATGAGGATCGATGCCATACTTGTTGGCGTGTTTTGCCATCCATCTCATGGCTGCTCGTGCGTCTTGAACGGCTTTATACATGGCTCTTTCCAAGTTGCTATAAAGTCCGGGAATAGCTACATAGCCAAGACGATAGTTTACACTGACAACCACATAACCCCGTGCAGCAAAATAATTTGCTAACTCTTTTTGTAATCTGTCTTGTTTGTCGCCTATGACAAAAGCTCCGCCATGAAACAAAAACAAAACTGGTAATTTGTATTTCAGAGGTATTCGAGGATAATAAATGTCCATTTCTAAGTTGAGAGTTTGAGGTGTTGCTAAGTTTTTTCGTAGTTCGTCAAGTATATCAAGAATAATATCTCCGTAATTTTCAGAGGATATATGGTTGTATACTTTGGAGCTATAAAAGCCTTTTGCACTGCCATATTGAACTGTTACCTGATTGATTTGTTCGCGGGTGAGAAATGAATCGTAAAAAGGGAAATAATGAGGAAGATCTTTTTCTTGCTCTAGTAAATGGAATTCCAAGGTCTGTTCATTGCTAGTAACGATGATTTTATTTTTTTCAGTGGTAACGTTTCCTTTTATGATGGGCCTTTTTTCTTTATCGAAAAGACCATTTGATGTTAAATAAGCAATGGATGTTTGCTGGTAGAAATTACCATTATCTTGAAAAAATTTTCCTTCAATTTCATTTGTTGGTAGCTTCAGATGCGGTTTAAAGTATAAGCTACCTCTTTCGTTTTTAAGTATATACCATTGATCATACTGGACATCTAACAAAAGATTTTTTCTCTTACATTGGAAGAATATGCAAAATGTAATTAAAACAAAAAATATTTTTTTAAACATTATAGCAAATATACACAATGAATGAAAATGGTTTTAAATAATTTTGAAAAAAAATGCGAGAATTTATCAGTATTGTTCTAATTGCTTGTGTAAATTCTTTTTTTGCTCAACACGGAGGGTTAAGGGATATTGTGGTATACGTTGATACAAATTCATATATGTATTTTAAAGATAAGGTCAAAGTAGATGGTCGTTATGTGTTGCCTGTTGAGTTCAGGCAAAAAGAAGAAATCGTACGTGTAGAAATAAATCTGACGAAAAAAGGAGAAGTGAGTTTAATTTACGATAGCATACCATTTTCTTATCATGTAGTCATGCCTTTTTATGAAATATCTGATGGCTTGTGGGTATGCAAACTCAAAATGCGTGATCTAGTGAAGGATAATTTTATTGTTATTCCTATTTTAATTAAATTTTCTACCCACGAAGAAATTACTTTTCTTGAACTATTTCCTGTATTTAAAAATCATTTTTCATGGCGTTCCCTTTCAAACGAAGAGGTGTTTGTTGGCGAGGAAATCATGTTGGAGTTGGAAGTCCCTTTTGAAGGGCTAGTCCTTTCATCCAACTGGATAGATAAAGACGGTTATTCATATAAAGTAAGCATTCAACAGGGAAAAACTTGGGTCCAAGTCATCCCATGGCAGGCAGGAAACAGAAGCTTTGACATCCATCTTAATTTGTATAAGCCTTTTTTGGAAAATGGTAAATTTCGCTATGAATTCGTCTTGCCTACACCACAGCTTCAAGTACGCAATAGCCGTTTAGCATATCTCTCTTTTGAACAAAAAGAATTTATGTTGGATGTTGAAAACATCGGAAATCCTATTGAAATTTTAGTAGAAAATCATCGTCAATTAAAATTGCAAAAAACTTATAGGATCGAAAATAAAGAAGATAAAGGTTTATTAATTGCAGAAATTTACACGCGTAAAACATTGGCAAACAATAAAGTATTATGTGAAATGTATTTGTACAACCATCACAGACAACAAGATGGATCACTTTATATCAAGGATGGAGATTTGCCAATTTTTTTAACTAACTTCAGTGTTTTACCAAAACCCACCATCCAATCTATACAGATTTCTAGTGACGGAAAACAATGGAAAACTGGTAATCAGGTATATCCCGGAGAAGAAGTCATTGTCTTACTTACAGGACGTAGTTTGGATAAAGCTCAGATAGGCATTGAAGGTTTGCGTGCGGGAGAATTTACATTACTCAGTCAGAAGGAGGATGTAGTTAAGTTCATGGTGAAAATCCCCGTAGACATTCTACCATCGCGCTTATACTTTCTTTTTTCTGGCAAACCCTCAGGGTCTTACATTCAGGTCGTTGAAAGACAAAAGCCTCGTTCGTTTGATTTTCTCGAAATTGATTATGGTGAAGGATTTAAACAGCTCTCTACGCTTGTCAGCCCATTGTTTTGCAATAAAAACATACCTAACATTGTCATCCGTGCAAATCCAGACAAAATAGATGAGCCTACAAACTTGAACGGTAAACAATACATCGATATAGAGCTAAAAATTATAGATCGACGTGGACAAACTGTTGAAATTTTAAAATTGCCTACACAATGTTTTTGCCCTGGATCATCATCTCCACGTTATGAACATTATGCATGTCAGGAATGTAACGTTCAAGAAATATCGCTTAATCAATTTTTACAAAACAAAACTTATCAGTTAGATAGCTGGAGTAGAATTTTAATAAACATTCGTCATGATGCTTCTTATTATTCAGAAAAGGGATATGAAAAGCAAGTGGAGTTAATCTTGCAACAATTGGTACATTTTGATATTGATGTTTCTTTTCCTGCAGGTTTGCTTACCATTGAGCCCGGTACTGAAAAAATTGGCAATCTAAGTGGGATTAGCATGGCTATGATTGCTCAGTTTACATTTTACCGAAAAAACAAGGTCGCTAAAGCTTTACCCTTAAAAGTTGGGATGGGTTTTCTAGCTTTAAATGCTTTTAATTTTTCTAGTAACGACGTTAATCGCGACATGAGTTTAGTGGGAGTGTTCAGTCTCTACCCGATCAGAAGAGAGAAACTGACTTTTCCTCTTTATTTTGGTGGTGGATATTTTCTCTCTCAAACTCGCTTTTTTTGGCTTCTTGGCCCGGGAATTCAAGTCCGTTTCTGATTTACCAGCCTGTAAAATTAATACCTAAAAAGACCTGATGAGATAGAGGTTTGTCTCCGTCCATTAGATAAGAAATACGATATCCCAACTCCAAAGGAAGGAAAAATCTAAATAGGTGCACGTCAAACAACCATTCCGTACCGGTGCTTCTCAGGTATAGATTTTGTTTTTGTATTATTTTTCCTTCCGTATAATCGTAAAACATGCCTAGTCGAATTCGTTTGATGTAAAGTATGGAACCCAAGGGAAGATCAGGATAAAACATGGGCATGTAGTAGCTCACACCTATGGTGTAAGCTTTAAAAAGGTTTTTGAAGGGGTATCCTCGTGCAAGTTGGAAAATCCTATAATCAGTTGGAAAACTGGTATATTCTCTTTGGAGAGCATAAAGACTCATCTGAATTGAATGAAGTTTGCTCACCGATGGAAAAAAATAACGTGTTTGTAATTCCCATGAGCGTATGTGGGGAAATGTGTTCTGAATGGAAGTTTGGTAGTAGATATTTACATCTTGTCTCCAATGAGGAGCAAATTGGCGTGGAGCAATTTTCTGATGATTTGAAAAAAGAATTTCTCCTGAAGCATAAATGAATTCGGATGTTTTGGAATGAGAATTTTGCATAAACATACGCTGATAACCTGTACTTAATGATACTTTGTAGGACTGACAAAAGGAGTTTATGGTGGTTCTTAAAGGTAAACTTAAAGTAAAGGCAGTGTTGTGAATGGAGAACCATTGTTGTTTTCGAATACGTGTTACCTTCCATTCGGAAAGTAAATTTATCACGGGAAACCATCCGGCATAAGCATAATTTAGGGAAATGGTGTGAGATTGGTTATAAGGACGATAATGATATGCAAGTTCAGTAATAGAAGTAGACAATAAATCTTGGCTAAGAAACTTTATTCCTGGCAAAAGAAGATTATTCTCCATGTCGGGATAAAATGGAATCCAGGAATGAAAATGAAAAAGATGAGAAAATTTACGATATGGTTTAATAACAAAGAAGGAATCTTGTATTTTTAGCGTATCTTCCCAAATTTTTTTCATGTGATCGACATAGTGCTTTTCAAGAAATAGCTTTTTTTTCTTAGTTTCCGAAAGTGGAATGTTTGATAAGCTATCTTTAGGGATGAGGAAAATTCTTGTTCCTTTAGAAGTATAACCGTCGAAGAGAACTTTGTCTTTAAAAAGGTGGGGATGATAAGCAGCATACGGATATTCGGTGATTTGATTAATGGATGAGTCTATAAGATTGAATACGTAAATGTTGTCGTTTCCATCAAACGAAGCTGTAAAAAAAATGGAGTCTCCGTACCAATAAGGTGCATGAATGTCTTCATAAGGAGCGGAAAGAAGTTTAGTCCATTTTTCAGATTTGAGATCAAGAATTTCAAGTTGCTTTATATCGGGTCGTTGGGTAATGCAGACAATCTGTTTTTTATTTGGAGAAAAACAAGGAAGCATTGCAAAATGACCGGCTGGAAGGGGAAAATGTTGAATTTTGTTCCCTGTTTTGCTTTCGATAATAACAATAGAACATTGTTGATCTGATGTGAATTCAATAGCAACGATCAATGAGTCGTCCTGCGAAAGTGAGGGACTAAAATATTTGGTTTTTCGGGTAATTTGCTTGACTTTTTGAGTTTGTAGATCAAGTATTTTGATGACCGAATATGATACGTGATGCCATCGAGGGTGCCATTTCTTTTCCGCCCAACATATATATCGGTTGCCGCGAGAAAAATTATCAAGTGTCCATGCTCCTGGACTGTAAGGAAATTGAATAGAGGTAAGTGGGATCATGTCAGAAGTCGGTGGCTCGTCTGGTGTGAAAAAACCAAAACTATGAATAGTTTTTTCCTTGCCAGAATGAAGATCTATCTTAACAATCTTTGCTAAATCTTCCATACCACTTTTTTCTGCGACAATAGTGGAATCGTTGATCCATATAGGAAATTTGTAATGAGTATAGACGCGTGGTTGTTTTGCAAGCCGAAGTGGTGTGTACTTTGGGCTTTTAATGGAGTCTTGGAGTTTTTTCCATTTTTGTTGAAGATCTGAAAACAAGAACTCGTAAAGTTTGGATTTTGACATTCCTGTTTGTTTTCGAAACGCAACATTAAGAGGACTCAGTAGATACCATCGCTTGGCACTTGTATTAATAGCATTGTCCCAGAGTTTTTCCCCATAGTGAGCATAGCTTTGAGCTACGAAATAATAACCAAAGTAATACTGATCCGGTATAAAACGTTTCCATGAGCCAAGACTCATTTGGTCAAATGAAGGAAGCTGGTTTTCTAGGAGAAAAGCTTTCATTTTACTTTCAAAAGATGGTAGCCGACCACGCCCTGTTTGACTAAGGGAGGTTTCTATCATAACAGCATCTCCTTCCATATACCACATAGGCATAAATAAACCCATCGTGATAGCAGTAGCGTGTTGTCCAATAAAATAAGTCATGAATTTCGTAAGTCCTTGATTAAGCTTATCCATTTGAAGGAGATGACGGTATTCATGAATAATAAGTTGTTTATACCATGCTTGACCGTAATTGTGTTGAGCTGGTGTCATGTAAAATTCAGTTCGCTCAGGTGTCCAGAGCGAAAAAGCATTGGGGACTACGGAGTTGGTAAACAATACAACAGGAATCGTTTTGTTTTCCCACGAGATGGTTTTTGTTAGTAGATGATAATATTTTTCGCTTGTGTTGGCAAAAGATTGAATATGTTTTTTGTATGATTCTGGAAAAATGATATGAAAATGAGAAGTTTTTACTTGATACCACTTCGTGGATGCCTTGTCTTGTCCGGTGATGTAATATTGAGAAGTGAGATTTTTTGCAATAAAAAACAAAACAAATACTCCAGCCGTTGTTCTCATTTTTTTACAAAAATGTAAAAAATGTTTTAGAGGGGTAGTCCTGCATTGAGAAAATGATATTTCTCATCCCATGTTTTATAGATGTTCATGTAATCAGAAAACATTTGGCTAAGTTTTTTAAGTTGAGCGTCATAAGCTGATTTATCGGTCCATGTATTGCGTGGGTTAAGAAAGGAAAGGTCGAGATCCATGAATTGTTTGGGAACGCTAAGTTGGAGATGATTAAGAATAATGAATGGTTCACGTTCGATAGTTCCATCAAGGATTCCTTTGATGATTTTTCGTGTAATGGGCAAAGGAATACGATGACCAATACCATAAGGACCTTCTATCCATCCTGTATTGACTAAATACACACTAGTATGATATTGGTCAATTTTTTTGACTAGTTCTTCGGCGTAGCGTATGGGTGGAAGTGGAAGAAAGGCAGCGCCAAAGCAAGCAGAAAAGGTGGGTTTTGGTTCGATGATACCACGTTCGGTTCCAGCTAGTTTGCTAGTAAATCCTCCAAGATAATAATAAATAGCTTGTTCGCGCGTAAGCTTAGCTACAGGTGGAAATACTCCAAATGCGTCAGCTGTGAGAAAAATGATGATAGATGGGTGCCTTCCAATAGAAGGTGGTGGTACGATTTTTTGAAGATGGTAGATAGGAAACGAAGCACGAGTGTTTTCCGTGATAGAATCATTGTCGTAATCTACATTGCCAGTTATTGAATCGAAAACAACGTTTTCGAGAATAGCATTTTCGCGAATAGCCTGATATATGTCTGGTTCTAGTTTAGAAGATAGATGAATACATTTAGCATAACATCCTCCTTCAAAATTAAAGATTCCTTCATCGTCCCATCCATGTTCGTCATCTCCAATAAGCCACCGATCAGGATCACTTGAAAGGGTTGTTTTACCAGTTCCAGAGAGACCGAAAAATAAGGCAGTATCTCCATTTGTTCCTGCGTTGGCTGAGCAATGCATCGATGCGACGCCACGTAAAGGGAGGTGATAATTCATCCAGGTAAAAAAAGCTTTCTTGATTTCTCCTCCATACCAAGTTCCACCAATTAAAATCATATTTTCTGAAAAATTAAAAGCAACGAAAACTTCACTATTGAGTCCTTGTTCTTTCCAATTCGGATTGGTACATCGAGGCAAATGAAGCATGATTACATCTGGTTCGAAGTGATTAAGTTCCTCGTGTTTTGGCGAGATAAACATATTTTTTGCAAAGTGAGCTGCCCAGGCAATCTCAGTAATAATGCGTGCCCGTATAGAATGTTCGGGGCGAGCCCCTACAATAACATCCATAACATAAAGGGGCTTATCGCTTAATTTAATATGATTTGTGCAAAGATTAAATAAATGGTTCCACGTCTCAATTGACATGGGATGATTGTCGCTGCCTCGAGCTTCAGGTTTATCTCCAGCCCACCAGATTAGCTTACTAGTGTGATCGTCCATCACCACGTATTTGTCTTTCGGTGAACGACCGGTAAACTTGCCTGTCCGAACAATTAAAGCTTTGGAAGATGCTACATATACTTTTTCAAATCCATCTTCGTTCGTTGTTTCGTGCAATCTTAATTCTTCATAAGTAAGATTAGCAAAGACAGGTTTATGTTTAATTAGTTCTTGAATATACTGGATTTTCTTATTCATTTTTTCACAAAGTTAAATTTTTCGCTAACTTTTTATGTTTAAAACATTTGTAAAAATTAATATTTTGTAAACTTTTTTAACCTTAAGATGTAATTGATTTAAAAATCAAGAAATTTAGTTCCTTACTACAAATAAATTCTGATGAGATATTTGTGCTTGATTTTTGACGAAAAGAATTTAGCGATAGAAGATATTGATTTGACTCGTTTGGATATATTCACCATAACATGCTTCAAAATTGATTGTACGAGGAGATAATTTCAAACATAACTAAACCTCTAGAAATCAATGTATAGCTTACAGTATGTTGAAATTTGAAACTTTGCTTAGTGCAGCATTTTCCATCTAACATGATCAAGCATACCATTGGATTTATTCATTATTTGTAGCCATTCACCGCATTTGACGATTCTTTTTTAAATTTCAGGAGAGCTTTTCTTTTCCTATTTTTGCAAAAAACTTGTTATGGAATATAACCACAGGGAGATAGAGAGAAAGTGGCAACTTTACTGGGAAAAAAATAAAACGTTCAAAACTGAAATAGATCATCAAAAACCCAAGTATTATGTTCTTGATATGTTTCCTTATCCTTCTGGAGCGGGGCTGCATGTGGGACACCCATTGGGGTATATTGCTTCTGATATCGTAGCTCATTACATGCGTCACAAAGGCTATAATGTGCTACATCCTATGGGATTCGATTCCTTTGGTCTTCCGGCCGAGCAATATGCTATTGAAACTGGTCAACATCCTGCCATTACGACAGAAAGAAATATTCAACGATATAAAGAACAATTAAAACTTATTGGACTTTCGTATGATTGGGATCGAGAAATACGAACATCAGATCCGAAATATTATAAATGGACACAATGGACCTTTTTAAAATTATTTAAGCATTGGTATGATAAGTCCATTGAAAAGGCTAGACCCATAGACGAATTGATTAACATTTTTGAGCGAGAGGGAAACTTACATGTGAATGCTGCACATTCTTGTAAGGTTACATTTACGGCTAAGGAATGGAAGTCGTTTGAAGAAAAAAAGAAGCAGGAAATTTTAATGGATTATCGACTTGCTTATTTGAGTGAAACATGGGTTAATTGGTGTCCTGCATTAGGGACAGTGTTGGCCAATGATGAAGTTAGTGAGGGTTATAGCATTCGTGGTGGATATCCGGTTGAGCGAAAGCTCATGAAACAATGGGCATTACGCATAACGGCGTATGCTGATCGTTTACTAGAGGGTTTAGATCGTATCGATTGGCCAGAAAGTATCAAGGAAATGCAACGAAATTGGATCGGCAAAAGTGAAGGCTTGCAAGTTAAATTTATGCTAGTTGACAATCCCAGAGAATACATCGAAATCTTTACTACTAGACCTGATACGATTTATGGAGTCACTTTCATGGCAGTGGCACCTGAAAGTAAGTATGTGGATAAAATTATTCATCCTTCGTTGGAAAAGCAGGTAAAAGCATATCTGAGCAAAGTTATCAATAGGTCGGAAAGAGAAAGAATGGCTGATTCACATGAACCAACAGGTATATTTACAGGATCTTATGCTATCAACCCTTTTACGAGAAAAGCCGTACCTATTTGGATAGCAGATTATGTTATTGCTACGTATGGAACCGGAGCTGTTATGTGTGTTCCTGCTCACGATCAACGTGATTATCTTTTCGCCAAACGTTATGGATTACCTATTATTGAAGTGATTCAAGGGGGAAATATCTCTGAATGTGCTTATGAGGAAAAACGTGGAATTTGTATTAACAGTGGCATTTTAAATGGCCTAAGTGTACCACAAGCTATAGAAAAAGCTATTCAATTCGCCGAAGAGCATGGTTTTGGTAAAAGAACTATTCAATACAAATTAAGAGATGCCGTTTTTAGTCGTCAACGATATTGGGGAGAACCATTTCCCATTTATTATAAAGATGGGGTACCCTATCCATTAGATGAAGATAAATTACCTCTTGAGTTACCAGAAGTGGATAGCTATTTGCCTACTGAGCATGGAGAACCACCTTTGGCACGTGCAAAAAACTGGCATACCCAAGAAGGATACCCTTACGAAACATCAACCATGCCTGGCTTTGCTGGAAGTAGTGGATATTATTTAAGATTTATGGATCCTCACAACGATAAAGAATATTTCTCTGTAGAAGCTGTCAATTATTGGAAAAATGTGGACTTTTATGTAGGGGGTGCTGAACATGCAACCGGGCATCTTATTTATGCTCGTTTTTGGAATAAATTCTTGTACGACCTTGGCATGGTTCCCAATGACGAGCCTTTTAAAAAACTCATCAACCAGGGGATGATTCAGGGACGAAGCAATTTTGTCTATCGAGTAAAACCTGAAGCCATGGCTGAATTTATTTTGTGGGAACTTATCAAAAATAAACAACTGGGTGTACTTTTTGAAAAGAACGAAAAGAATGATGAATGTGTTTGCGATTTTGTTTGTCATGAAAAAAAACTCTACATTGATGTAAGCAGACATCAATCCATCCTAGAGACTTTGGATCAGAAGAAGAATTATGCTCAAAGCAAAGGTTATGGTTTATTGGTTTTTAACTTAAATGATGTCATTCTCCACACCGACGATGTAATTGAGAAAATCAAAGATTTTCTTAATGGTCAGGATATCCCAGTCTATGAACCAATGTCTATTTGGGAAGAAAAACCCATATTTGTTTCTAAAAATATATATGGGCGTGAACATTTCTCTTTTCCTATGCACGTAGATATCAATCTTGTCCATAACGATATTTTGGATATTGAGGGTTTCAAGCGCTGGAGACCTGAGTTCAGAGATGCCGAATTTATTCTTGAAGAGAATGGGAAGTACTATTGTGGATATGAAATTGAAAAAATGTCAAAATCCAGATATAACGTCCAAAACCCTGATGAAATCATTGAAAAGTATGGTGCTGATACACTTCGCATGTACGAAATGTTCTTAGGGCCAGTAGAACAATCTAAACCATGGGATACTAATGGAATCGAAGGAGTTTATAGGTTTTTAAAAAAGTTTTGGAGAAGGTACGTAGACGAAAATGGAGAAATTAAAATGTCTCAAGAGGAACCAACTTCTCAGGAATGGAAAATATTACATTCAACCATTAAAAAAATAACCGAAGACATAGAAAGATTTTCGCTTAACACTTGTATAAGCACTTTTATGATATGTGTCAACGAGCTTACGGCTTTGAATTGCAGGAAAGAAAAAATCCTCAAACCTTTACTTATTCTTATTCATCCATTTGCTCCTCATATAGCAGAAGAACTTTGGCACCGTATGGGAAATGAGCATACCATAACGTATGAGCCATATCCGGTGTACGATGAAAAGTATCTCATCGAAGATACTATTCAATATCCTGTGTCTTTTAATGGCAAAATGAGATTTTTAATTACAGTACCTGTTGGAGCTACAGAAGAAGAAATCAAACAAAAAATTTTAAGCTCTTCAGAGGGTCAAAAATGGTTGCAGGGAAAAGAGCCTAAAAGGTGGGTCATCGTACCTAACAAAATAATCAACGTAGTTGTATGATGATAAAAAAATAAAAAAGCTGCCTACAGGCAGCTTTTTGAAACTAAGTCTGTATTTTAATAATTGGTATTTTTTGGATCAAAATTGGTCCAAGTAGCTGTCCAGTCGGTAGTTCCGAAAGCACCCTTATAATTTACAACGGTAAAGAAAGTATTTTGAAGAAAAGGATGATTAAAATTAGCCCCGGACAAAAGTGGGGAAGTTGCATCAGGTAAGAAGTTTGGAGCAGATAAATTCCATGTGTTAGCATTTAGTTTTAAATCATTGAAACTTAGAATTTGGTTGTTTTGCCCTTGAGCATTGTACCAGGTTTGGATGTCAAAAGTGCTCCCACTAGCAACTGTTAGATTGGTGCTGCAACCAGCAATAATATTATCTTTAAAGATTAGATCACCATTTTGAGCGTTTTGTTCAGTAAGGGTCCCATCAATGTATAACCCAACAGGAAATCCAGCCAGAACCGAATTGAAGATTTTTAATTGAGTGTTTCTTCTTAGGTGAGCTGCCCGTTTGAATTGTGCATTGTAATTAGTGTTATTTGGATTGATCGGACCCAGGATGGTGACGTTGGAGAAAATTCCTGATGTATATGGAGTGGCATTCGTTCCTTGTGCATCATTATCAGATTCAAAACCATTCGATCCCGATTGATCAGCAATGTTAGGATCACGAAGGGCAACGCAGAATTGTGCCATACCAGACCAACCATTATCAGTATCAAAATCATCATCCCATGTTCTGAAAGACACGAGATGTTTTACATTTACAGTTCCTCCAAAGAATTCAAATGCATCGTCACCACAATATGATACTTGCACATAATCAATTTCAGTTTTATTTCCAACACCTGCTAAAGTAAGTCCATTGATTTCTTGATTTGGCTGATAAGCGATCCCCGCAAATTCTATGCGCACGTATTTAAGTTTTCCAGAATTGTCTTCTGGATCATTTCCACCGTAGTATGCGTCGGGACCACCTTCAACAAGACCCTCTCCTCCCGGCAGGTTAACAGGTGCTTTACCACAGATAATGATTCCACCCCAATCACCATAATCTCGCTGCCCTGCTGGCTGATTAGATGTAAAGACAATAGGTTTTTGTGGAGTTCCTTCTGCGATAATTTTTCCACCACGCTTGATGATCAAGGATCCCTTACTTTCCTTTTCTCCCATGATAATCGTACCAGGCTCAATAGTCAAAGTAGCACCAGCTTCTACATAAACAAACCCTTTGAGCAAGTACTTTTTATCAGCTGTCAATTGCATGTCGGATGTAATAGAACCTTGCAAAGTAACTACGCTTGCTGGTTGTGGATACTGGCAAGATCCATCATCTTTTTCAGCTTCTGCATCGTAATTCAATGCAGTCGGATCTGTGCACCCTTCCTTTTTGCTACAAGAGATAGAAAAAAACAAAAACAAAACCATGCTTAACGTGGACAAACTTAGAAACAATTTTCTTTTCATGTTCTTAGATTTTTGATGTTTCAAAGTAAAATTACTCATGTATTCTTATGATTAACTGGCTTTTAATTATTTATGAAATAAAATCGAATCACATGTTAAACTTCGAAGTTTTTCATACAACATTTCAAGATTCTGATTCAAATTTTTAGCCTAGAATGAAAACAAAAAACTAAAGTGAAAATTTCGACCTGTGGCGGCTTCAAAGACTGTGTCGTCTTTATGGTTAATTTTGTTATCTTCATTGGAATCTTGAATCAATTTGATTTTTGCATTGATGAGGTTGTTAATACCGCATACCAGCTTTACTTTATTAATTTTTTTGCTCAAAGAGATGTCAACCATATTACGAGGCATTTCATAAATATCGGGTGTACCATAAGTGCCAACCATAGCGATTCTTTTCCCAACGACATTATAGAGAAGAGCTAATTGCCATTTTTTCATCGTGTTTTCTAAATACATAGCCAAGTTGAGAATATACGGAGACTGGCCCATAAGCATACGAGTGTTTTTCTGACCGTTAGTTTCACCTAAATTTACTTGGCTAAAAATATATGCTGTGTTAAATATTATGTCTATTTTATTAAAAACAATGTTCGTAAAAGAAAAGGACTTACGTAGTTCTGTTTCCATACCATAGTTACGTGCGTTTTGGGCATTTTTAAATGTAAAATTTCTTGTTCCTCCACTTCCTGAACCGGGTACATAATACATCTCAATAGGATTCAAAAAGTATTTATAAAAAACCCCTACGTTCATCATCATGTCAGGATAACTATAATATTCCCATCTAAAATCGATGTTATGAATGATAGCATGATTGAGGTTTTCATTTCCTATAAGTACGTTGTTAAAACTAAAGTCGTAATAAGCGAAAGGAGCTAATTCTCTAAATTCTGGCCTGTTGATGGATTTAAAATATGCCAAACGTAGTAGGTTCTTTTCGTCGAACTGATATATGGAGTTCAGGTAGGGATGCCAAGTAAGAATTGGATTGAAAACTTCAACGGGTTGGTTGCTATAATTTCTGCTGTATAGGGAGATCGTATTGTGTTCCAATCTCAACCCAGAGATAACTTTGATTTTCTTGACAACTGTCCATTGAGAGGAAACATAACCAAAAAATAACTGGTTTTCAGCATGGTAACGGTCGCTCGGATTGGTTCCTTCAACAAGAGTTAGGCCTCGTGTATTAAAGTTTTCATGTTCGAAAAGTTCATCGATTGGTAAAGTCAGTAGATTATAGTCAAAAGTAGATGTGTTGTATTGCTTGTACGAGATCCATCTTGCCTGAAAGGATCTTTTTTTCTGATCATATCCTAACCCTGCTTTTAGACCAAAAAGGGATTGTTCTTTCTCATTTTTAAATGTTTTTTGAAATTGGATATTTCCACCTAAATTATATTCACGAAGATTAGCGAAAAATCTCCCAGCGTCTAGGGTTGAAGCAGAAGGTGGAATAATAACCTGGTATGGAATTGGCAATTCACTTTCGTATAGGTCTTTTACTGTGCGTACTCTTTTATAGTCGGGCTGATTACTAAAAGAAGAATTAAAAAAAGTAGTCCATGAAATTTTTTGTTTTTCGTCCTGACCAACTTCCCCATGCAATTGAGCATGATAAAGACGTCTTTCTTGATAGTTGAAAGAATAATTTTTTACCAATACACCTTCTTCGAAGTTTATGCCTTCTCTTTCGATGATAGTATTAGAATTTCCTTGGCTAAAAAGTTGTTTTAGTTCTACTAAATGTTGATTGCTGAGAAAAAGCGTCATGGAGTGTATTGCATAGATGTGGCTTTTAAATTGATAGCTTTGGTCGTTGAAGCGATAAATGGTATCGCAATGACCGACTTCGGGAATGTACATGTTGTAGTTAATGATAGAATTATATTGTGTCTTATGATTACTTGAGTAACCAAGTGAAAAGAGATTTGATAAATTTTTCTGGTAGAGTTTAAATTTATGTCCTGTGGTTATATTTAAACTTGGATCGGGTAATGCCATAACAGATGAAATTTTCCAAGTATTTGGTAACATTTGAGCTGCAATCAAACCATTTTGCGAATGGATGACAGCTGGAAATTTTTCTGAATAGTTTCTCCTATTTGTAAAACCGAAATATTCAGAGAAGTACAACTTATCGGTTTTAAAATCATGGAACGTGGTAAGTTCGTTGATTTTTTGTGAAATGGAGATTTGTGTAAAATTACTATCCACATATTTTTTTGTCACAACCTGTACCATGCCACCACTAAATTCGGCCGGGAATTCAGCATTACCTGTTTTGTAAACCATGATGCGTTCAATCATGCTAGTAGGCAACATGTCAAAAGCAAAAGATTTTTTATCGTTTTCAAAGCTGGGAGCCATAGAATGATTAAGATAAGTGATATTGTAACGGTCGGCTAATCCACGAATGACAACGAATTGCTCATTTTGAATGGTAATGCCTGGTATTCGTTTAATTGCTTCAGCTGTATTTTTGTCTTGATTCTTTGAAATCAGTTCGCTAGAAACGCCATTACTTACAGTTTCGCTACGCTTCATATCCTGAAGAATAGAATTTTCGCTATGCTGAATGCGTTCTGATATAATATCAACTTGTTTAAGTGTTCTGTTATTTTCAGTTAAATAAATTTCAACGTAGTGAGAAGGGCTCACAACAGAAAAGTTTTTCAATGTATCTGACTTATACCCCAGGAAAGTGACAACGAGAGTGTATGTTCCTTTTTTTAGGTTATCGAGTATAAAGCTTCCGTCCGTATCTGTGGAGGTGCCTATGCTTGAACCTAGCATGAAAACAGTGGCCCCAATTAAAGGTTCTCTCGTATTATTGTCGTATACTTTTCCTGTTATTTTATACGTCTGGCTATAACAAAATTTAACAAAAGCTAAAAATGAAAGCAATCCAACACAAAAGCGCATTTTTTTTCAAATAAATTAGATTAGCATGATCTGATGTTTAATTTCATGTTAAGAAATTGTAAATTATAGATAAAATTTAAAAAGCTTAAATTTGTAAAAAATTATGAATAAAACAAATTTGGTTTTTTTATCATCAATGTTTTTAAGCATCTTATCTTTCACACAGGAAGTAAAAAGAATAGATACCCGGATAGAGTCGGTAACAGTTTTCTTTGCTGGAGCAGAAATTGAGCGTGTAGGAAAGATATCACTTTCTACAGGTGTATATGAACTGGTCTTAGGTAATTTACCTCCCAACGTCAATCCTTCTTCTGTATATGTGGAAGGTAAAGGTGATTTAACTATCCTTTTTGTAGAGTTCAGAAACAATTATTTGGGGGATTATCTGTTACCAAAAGTTAAGGTATTAAAAGATTCTATTCAATTACTACAGAAACAAATTAAAACTCATAACAATGCTCTTGCTGTACTTAATGCAGAAGAAGAAATGATAAAGGCAAACAAGGTAGTGGGAGGTCAGAATACTGGCTTAAATGTTGATGTGTTGAAAGCTACTGCAGATTTTATTCGTTCGAGGTTAGCTGATGTAAAATCCCGACAACAAGAAGAACAAGAAAAAGTTGATAAATTGACAGAAAGATTAAACAAGTTAAATGCTCAATTACAGGAAATACAAGCTTCGTCACAACAACCGGTAGGGGAAATAGCTATTCAAGTAAAGGTCAACAATTCAACCAACGCACAACTTCAGGTTAAGTATTACATTCCAGATGCAGGATGGAGGCCTTTTTACGACGTGCATGTGAAAGATATTCAGGAAAAAGCTCATCTAACACTTAAAGCTCAGGTATATCAAAATACTTCGGAAAACTGGGACAATATTCGCCTTACTCTATCGACTGCTAATCCGCGGCAAAATAATATAGCACCTGTACTTGACCCATGGTACTTGTATTTGTACGATAACTATCCAATTAGACAGAGTTATTACGATGATGCAAAGGGTGAAAAATTTAAAGCAAATGCACCTGTGATGAAAGAAATGGATCAATCAATACAAACAGCTACTCAATATACCGAATCTGTTGAAACACCCATTCATGTATTATACAAAATTGATCTACCTTACACTATAGAAGGAAATGGTAGAGACAAAATTATTGAGGTAACGTCATTTGAAATTAATACCCTTTATCGGTATTATGTTGTTCCTAAATTAGCTACAGAAGCTTACTTGCTTGCAAGACTTACGGATTGGGAGGGACTTAATTTGTTACCAGGAGAAGCCAGTGTATTCTTACAAAATGCTTTTGTTGGAAAAACTTATATTAATCCTACATCCGTTGAAGATACTATGGAAATATCATTAGGAATTGATAAATCCATTAGTGTTCAGCGTGAACGCATCAAAGATTTTACATCAAAGTCGATCCTTGGCAATTACAAGAAGATCAACAAAGGATGGGAGATCACGATAAAAAACAACAAAAACAAACCTGTTACTATTTTAATTCAAGATCAGTTTCCCATCTCAACGAATAAAGATTTAACTGTCGACCAGATTGAAAAAAGTGATGGCATCCTAGATGAAAAAACAGGCATTGTAAGTTGGGTAGTTAACCTTAAGCCTGGAGAAGTTACTAAGAAGACCATTAAATATAGTGTTAAATTTCCTAAAAATAAAGTGATTTATTTAGAGTAAAAGATTACTTTAGATATAACCTGTAGGATACTAAAGTTATAATCTTAATATTAGGTTTTAAAGTAAATTATGATTTCATATCAAGGGGTAGGTTATAGCGCCTAGTGTTGGTAAAATTTCAAGAAGAATTATGTTTTCTAATTTATTTCAATTCGCACTTGCTTGGTGCAATGTATTTCTAGTATATGTTTTGTCGACTTAGTTGTCAAGATAAAAAGAGTTTAATGAATTCAGATTTTTTGAACCTGGTCACAGGCAAGGTTTTGCCCGACTGAAGTTTTATAAACAATGGCTTATTTTTATAAATAGAAGAAACCTTTTTAAGATTTACTATAAATTGTTGATGAATTCTCAGAAAGAAATATTCTTTTAAAAGTTCTTCAAAGAAACCCAAAGATTTGCTACTTACGTATGAATTATTATCTGAAGTATAAATGATAGTATAACTTCCAGCTGATTCAAGGAATTCAATAAGATGAATGCTTATAAGAAAATATTCATTTTCTGTTGGGATGACTATTTTTTTGAACTGACCATTGTAATTACTAACAAGATTTTCAATTCTTACATTTGAACGTTTTACGTTATCACAGTGTTTTATAAAATTGTTAATGGCATTCCTTAGTTCTTCTTTATCAATAGGTTTAAGTAAATAGTCAATTGCATTTAAACGCAATGCTTTTAAAATATAATCATCATAGGAAGTGATAAAAATAATTTCGAAATTGTAATAATCCAGTTGTTCGAATAAATTAAAAATGAGACCATCTTTAAGTTGAATGTCTGCAAAGACAAGATCATATGTAAAACTTTGAAGTTTTTCAAGAGCTGTTTTGATGCTATCCGCTGTATCTTTAATTTTAAAAAAACTATAATTTTCCAACTCCTTAAGTAGAAGATTCAAAGATTCTAGTTCATCTTCAATTATCAAACATTTATACATCTTATGTCAAATTTATAAAAATTTGAACTCTTGTTCCACAAATATAGCCATTTTCTTGAATATTGCTAATAATAAAATAAGAGTGGCTAAATAATTTTAATTTTTTTTGTACAAAATCCAGCCCTCTGTGCAAGGAATGATCTTTCTTAAGATTAAGGGTTGTTGTATATCCTGGCCCATTATCAGTAATGGTAACAATGATTTGTTTATCTGCTAGTTCTATGTTAACTTTTATCAATAAAACCTCATTTTCTTTCTTATTGTAAAAGCCATATTTTAAAGAGTTTTCTAAAAAAGGTTGTATGCACATGGTGGGAAGCTGATAGTTTTCAGGAGTATTTACAAGATTATGGATTTGAAAAGTAAGTTTTTCTTTATAACGAAGCTTTTCAAGCATTAAATAAGATTCGATAAGTTTTAATTCTTTATCTAGTTGTATATGTGATGCAAGAGTAGAGACAAGAACGTTTCGTAAATAATTAGAGAATGATAAAATATATTTTTCAGACTTTTCGATATTTCCCTCTTTAACTGTATGAAGAATATTGTTTAGAATATTCCATATGAGGTGTGAATTGAGCTGATTGTTCAGCGTTCGTAATTTTAATTCTGTTATTTCGATTCTTTGAAGGTATCTTTTTGATTTGTGTTTCGTATAAACATTAAAAAGTAAATATAAAAAGCTCAAAGAGATAAAAATTATGAACACTTTAAATATATTGGTCTCATACCATCGTGGAATAACGTGAAGATCTATAGAAATGGGATCAGAGTATATATTTAATTCATTTACAGATTTAATGAAGATTGTATAATAATGAGGTTTTAGCTTTAGTGAGATATCCTGATCTGTTGTTACAATTTTATACTGTTCGTCCTCACTTTTAATGATAAATTCGTAATATTTTATCTTAAATGGAATTGAAGAAGAACTTACATGAATGTTTATCACATCATGGGAAGAAACTCGAATTGTATCATAAGGAGGAAAAAAATTCTTTTCTCTTGTATTTATCTTATCTACGAAGATCCGAGGAGGTTGATATTGACTTTTATCAATGAATTGGTAAGTTTTAATCTTATTTCGGGAATTTAGTAAATAAATATGACCATCTTTCAATAAAATGTTCTCATAAGTATTTTTTCCAAACCTGTCAATATCGAAATAATGGAAATAGAATTTGTTCCTTTTTCTTTCTATTTTTACGAGTCCATAATTAAGTATGCCCCAGATTTGGGAAAGGGAATCAACACATATTTTTTTGATAAAGTTTGAATATAACCCTTCTTGCGTAGATATTGTTTCAATTGTTCTAAAGTTTTTGTCAAAAATAATGATTCCATAACCGTTCGTGGCGACATAAAAGTACCCTTGATGATATTTTATATCATTTACGTAATAGCTTGATATTTTTTCTAAAGAGTTTTTTCGCTTAAAATATAAACCCCTATTGTTTCCTATCAAAATGATAGAGTCAAGGATGCAGAAAGTTTGTATCCTTAAATTTTTCAGAACGGTATCAACTTTATTATTTTTCTTATTAACTCTCAATAAACATTTTCCATGGGAAATATATATATGTTCTGGTGTAATTTGACTGCATTTATAAAGTGATGGTAAAAAAGTCAGACGTAACTTATTGTTTACGTAAACATTGATGTATTTTCCCTCTTTTACTATGATGGAAGTCGAATCAAAATTCAGAATTTTTTTTTCACTTAGATGTGAAGATGGGTAGGTATTATATTCCCATGATAAAGTAAAAATTTCATTTAGTGAAGCAAGCCAGCAAAAGGAATCAGAGGTTTTGATTATATAATGATAAGGGCCCTTGTCAACTTTCTCGTAAACATTGTTTTTGAAATTATAAAAATATAATCCACCATCTTTACTTGTAAGCAAAACAGAGTTGCTATCGTATTTTACCATTGATGAGATATAAAAAGGAAATTTCTTTTTTTTAATTTTTTTTTCGTGTAGGTAAAATACTACATTATTAATGGATATAAGAACATCTTTTTTATACTCAAGTATGTTTTTATGAATAAGCTTTGTTAGGCTTCCTTTTCTTGGAACACTGAAAGAAAAATCACGTATATTTATTCTTAGTGAATCCTTGTTATAATTTATATAGTTTCTTATTGAATTTAAAAAGATTTTGTTATCAAGGGTAAAGTTTTTTTGAGCAAAATTAATAATTAGCGTTTTGTTTTCTGGTTCATATTCATAAAACAGACTGTTACCATCAAAAAATAGGGAGGTATTAATATCATACTGGGGATTAACTTGAGTTATAAGATTGTTGAGGAAAAAAGGGCAAATAATGGTATCAAGATTAAAGTTGTAGAAACTAAGCAATGAGTTAAAAGTTCTAAACCATATGTTTCCATACATATCTTCAGCACATGAGAATACGATGTTGTCGGGCAATCCTTCTTGCGTGGTATACTGCTTAATGTGAGTTCCATCGTATTTAAAAACTCCCTGATCGGTGCAGAACCAAACGTTACCTCGTGAATCGTTAAAAATTGAATATATAACGTTACAGTTCAGTTCCTGGAATTTGCTGATAACGAAAGCATCCGCGTTTGTCCATAGAAAAGAAAAAATCAGGAACAAAAAAACAGAACATTGCGTTGTTTTTATCCAGTAGAAGAGATTTTTTCTTTTCATAAATTTTTCTAAAGTCGTAAGCATAAAATTAGTTATTTTAATTTAAAAATAAAAATTAACGTGATTTGCGATTTTTTTTATACCTGAATAGAAGTTTTTATTTTATATGGTAGTTCTAGAGTAGCTCTGGTGTGAACATTATGAAATTATTACCTATCAGTAGTACATCATCCCGTTGTTAATGCAAAATACGAAAGAAGTTTATGGAAAATATCAAAGTTAAAATCAACATTATTACGACATATTCAAACTAATTCATGTTCGAAGAAATGCTACGCACTCTCGAAGTATAGCATAAAAGGAAAAAATTTTATTTGATATTAATAATTATTACAATATATTTTTTTTCAAAATATTAATGGGGTAGTTACCTTATACATTTGATCAATCAGTATTGTTTGGAAATCCTATACATATTAATCTTTTACACACCTACAGCTAAAACCATTTTCTGGTACATAAAAAGAGCGTCCAATTAAAGGAACAGTGTAATTTAAAGCGTAAACCCAGGGAGAATAATTAAGGTAAGCGGTGGAAGTCCAGAAATATGCACTCTGCCCATAATCTTCAAAAACTCCCTGCCATGTGTCACCTCCAGGCAATGCTGAAAACCCACTTATATTTGTAGCTCCAGCATTTGGAGGCCACCAATAATTTGAACAATTATCTTTGAGCATTCCTCCTTCAACGGTACCAATAACACCAGTAGACATGTTATAGGGAAAATCATTTGGATTACTACTAATATTTCGCAACAATGTAATCCATTCAAAATGTGAAGGAATATGCCAACCTTCAGGACATAACCCTCTAACAGGTACAGGGCAACGGTCAAAAGGGGGAGGACCGCTTCCATTGCATCCTGATGCCCCCTGCATTAGATTGTACCATTCATATAATCCCCCCATCGGACATGAAGGATCAGCAACACCATTAATATTCATGCAAAACTTTGTTCCACTTTGTTGAGGAGATGTGATGGGTGCATACACTCCGGCATTTAAATTTTCAGCCATCCACCATTGATTACCAATTTTTATGACCGAATATGAATTTCCGTTATTATCTTGACATTTTACAAAGGTGAAATTTACAATCTCATTTGAGGTAGGTTTAATTATTTTTACAGTCTTGTATATTCCGCCTGAAATACCAGTTAATTTAATGATATCACCTGAATGATAAAGCATTTGAATGATATTGCTTGAATGTTTTACTGCATTGCCGTCAGGGTAGTCAGGAACTACATTACATTGGATATTGACCGTATTTGATGATAAACAAAAACTAATTAGCTTTTGTCTTAGGATCATTGTTCCTGAAATAACTTCTAAATGATATAAGCCCATAGGCAGTGATTGAATGAGTAACGCATTTGATCCTTTTTCTAATATTATGTTTTTAGAAAATATTATTTTTCCGGAAGCATCTATTATATTGACTATTGCTTTTGTTTGGCCATATGCATTTATCATTACTATACAAGATTCATCAAATGGGTTGGGAATACACCTTGCTTGGTCATAATTTAAAAAATTGTTATCATTGTTACTTAAAGAAGAAGTCAAGTTTAGCACGTCGGAGCCTGATATTTTGATTTTTTCACACTTGCTTATATTTTCTACGATAACACTATCAATGATAGTTGATTCACCATCAGCGGTAAATTGAATGAAATAATTTTGGCTCAACATCCACTTGTGGGCAAAGATAGTTATCATAGCAAGAAGAATATTGTAGTGTATAAGAATCTTTTTAATCATGAGTTTTACATATTTAATCATCGAGAATATTATTTAGTCAATTCTAACTGCATAGAGGTTATTTTCT